>JAYVIV010000201.1:0-3272 GCA_043769985.1 Arcicella sp. | reverse complement strand
ATATAAAAAGCCAAGACCTGGCTTTACAACACCTTTTTGTTTTAAAGCCTTTTTGAAGAAAAGTGATAATAATGTTCTTCGACATTTTTCAAGCTCAATTCCTGATATTGCAGACTTTTTCGATAAACCTGAATTATTGATTTTCAATCCAAAGTGTGATTTAATACCTGATTTGGATCATATAATTGGTGATATGGTTGCATTGTTTTGCTTTAAAAGTAACCGATAAAAGAGCCTCTGCTTCTATCACAAAAGTAGAGCTTTATTCAAACGAATAATTTCTAAACCCGATTATTCAAAATCTCCCCCGCCCTAAGTACCGTTGCATACATTGGTGAAGCCATAGTTTTCTGTAACATTTCAATTTGCTCTTGCTTATGACAATCCGTTCCCAAAAAACTAACCATTTGCGCTACAGATAGATAATCGGCTAATTCACGAGAGGCGTTACCGTAATATCCCGAAAAAGAATTAATATTTACTTGAAATAAAAGCCCCGTTTCGTATAGTTGATGAACCAAAAGACGGTTTCTTTGGAGGTAATTATACCTTTCAGGATGTGCTAAAACGGGTGTATATCCTTTCCTGACAATGCGTTTTATTGTTTCAAAAAGTTGCTTCGGCTCGTGAAGATGTTGGGTTTCAAAGAGAAGATACTTCTTGCCGTCCTGCGAATCAAAAGTCAATAAATCATTATTGGAAAGTAGTTCTTTCATGAAAAACGCATCTAAGTAGTATTCTGCGGCGGCTTCTATTTCAATATCAACGTTTCTTTCTTCCAAGTATTCCCTTAGAATCAATAGACGTTTTTGAATTTGATTAGGTGAATTTGGGTAAAATTCCTCCATGATGTGCGGCGTGAGAATCAATTTTTGAAAGCCCAGATTTCGTAATTCTAAAATCAATTCCAGACTTTCTTCCAAATTTTTTGAGCCTTCATCTAAGCCAGGCAATAGATGTGAATGTATATCCACTCGCAAGTGAGTAATAGAAACTCTATCGGATCGTTTATCCCGACTTTTTATAAAAGTTAGCCTCATAATAAAATAGTGTTATATTTTTAGGTTGGTGTTGGAGAGTTTAGTAAATCAGTTTACTGAATTTTACCATAGATTAGTAATAATCGCAGTAAGAATTTTGCCCTAAAAATGGCATTATTACTGACTATTATCTGAAAACTGTCAACTCAATAATGGGTGCCATTATGGCTTATAAATTAGCAAAAAACGTGCCTTGCTTCATTTTTTGCAGGAAAAATATATTTTATGTCACTTTTGAATACCATGAGCTACATAGTGACTTTTACGCATTTTATGGCATTATCTTTGTTGAATCAGCGATCTTCAAAAATCCTAAATTTTATGTAAAATATTGTATCTTCGGAAGATAAAAACCCATTAAAATAAAGGAGTATGAACGACACACATTTTATTATTACAGGAGCGGGTTCGGGAATTGGTCAAGCATTAGCGGTTTTGGCAGCCTCCAAAGGGGGAAAAGTAATTGCTTCGGACATTGATGAGCAAGGTTTAGAAGAAACTCATCAAAAAGTAATGGCTCAGAATGGTTGGGTAAATACTCACCGCTTGGATGTGTCTGACCCAAAGGCAATTGTGGATTTTGCAATGATGGTCACGAAAATCTATAATCCTCAAAAAATCGTTTTGATTAATAATGCGGGTGTTGCTCTCAATTCTGGCACATTTGTGGAAACCCCGATGCAGGATTTTGAATGGTTAATGAATATAAACCTCTACGGCGTTATCCGAATGACAAAGGCTTTTTTGCCCTTAATGCTGGAACAAAATAATGGTAATATCGTGAATGTGTCGAGTATATTCGGAATTATGGGCGTGCGTTATCAGTCAGCTTATTGTACCGCAAAATTTGGTGTAAAAGGCTTTTCTGATGTCTTGAAATTTGAATTGATTGACACTAATATCAGAGTCTCTTCGGTTCATCCAGGCGGCATAAAAACCAAAATTGCCAGTAATGCCCGAGTTTCAGAAGGACAAAATGTCAGACAAGTAGCAGCAGATTTAGAGAAATTTGAAAGAGAAGCCTTAATAAATACCCCCGAATATGCCGCTGAGGTGATTATGAAAGGTATTCAAAAAGGAAAGTCCAGAATTCTGATCGGTAGAGATGCTAAAATTCTGGATATTTTAGTAAGAACTTTTCCAGATAATTATTTTAGAAAAATTCCGAAAAGTATGACTGAACGGGCGAAGGTGGATTAGTTTGCAATTTACAATAAGAAAAAATTAGACCTCAGATTTTACGGATGCTACGAATTTACACCGATTTTATATTTTATCCGTATAAATCTGTTTAATCAGTTAAACCCGTGGTCTAATTATTTTCTACAAATGGCTTATTCATGCGATATAAATCATCAAGAATTACAAAAGAAATTTTATCTTTACAAATAGACAAAAATTATCCTCCATTAACCATAAACAAAAATGGCAAAAACGTCCAAAACAGTAACTGAAAAAACCGAATCAACTAAGAAAAAAACTACGAAAAAAGAGACCGTAGCCGTTGCAGAACCATCTCCTCAACCTCCTGTCCAACTCAAAAGCGTTGAAACATTCAGTCGTTTCTCTGATTTTGATATTGATCTTTTTAAAGCAGGGAAACATTATCGTCTTTTTGAAAAATTTGGTTCACATATCACTGAATTTCAAGGAGTTAAGGGAACTTATTTTTCAGTTTGGGCTCCTTCAGCAAAGACGGTTTCAGTGATTGGAAACTTCAATTATTGGGATAAAGACACCCATCACCTATTCGTTCGTTGGGATTCTTCTGGGATTTGGGAAGGATTTATTCCTCACATCGGTAAGGGCGAGACCTATAAATTCTGTATTCAAACCCAAGACGGAAGGTTCTTAGAAAAAATGGACCCTTATGCCCAAAGTTTTGAGATTCCACCTCGGACGGCTTCCATCGTTTGGGATAATTGGTATGAATGGACAGACGCAGATTGGATGGCAAAACGTCATAAAAACAACTCGTTGGCTTCTCCAATGTCTGTTTATGAGGTACACGTAGGTTCGTGGAGGCGAAAAGAACATGACCAGAAACTTTCTTTCGTTGAACTTGCCGACCAATTGGTAAAATATGTGAAAGAAATGGGCTTTACGCACGTGGAATTTATGCCCATTATGGAACATCCTTATGAGCCGTCGTGGGGATATCAGGTCTTGGGATATTTTGCTCCTTCATCTCGCTTTGGGTCGCCGCAAGATTTCATGTATTTGGTCGAAGAA
>JAYVIV010000200.1:0-19328 GCA_043769985.1 Arcicella sp. | reverse complement strand
AACCGCAATTTAGCATCGCTAAATGAGGATTTTAGTAACGAAAAATCATTCAAAAAGGACGAGTAGAGATGGATAAGTTATTTAATTTCAGTTCCTTAGAGAAAGGGATAGATATTGCTTTCTCTAATCCACTAAGTTAATTATTTTAATTCATTTCTAAATACACAAGTAAGAGCTACCGAAACAGGCGAATTATCAGGATTTACTTCCATAATATCCGCCATAAAAGCCCACCATTTTTTCATAATTGGGAGTTCGGGAAGGAAATCAATAGTATGTCCGTCAATCCGTCTTTGAACAGCGAATAACGTTCCTGTTTTATCATCTAAATATATGGCATAATCTCTGATGCCAGCCTCATAAAGCGTGGTTGAAAGTTCCTCCCAAATTTCATCGTGACGTTTTTTATATTCTTGCTCAAATCCTTTTTTGAGCTTCATCGTGAAGGCTATTTCTTGCATTTAATTAAAATTTGAATGGTTGATTCGTTGAATTGTTGAAAATTTGCAGAAATTTAATAATTTACTCGGTTCGTAATAGTAAGAATGTTGTCGGTGAATTCTACTAAAAACCTTTAATTGCTGTTCTTTCTTCCAAGGTATTGATATTCATAATCCATTGACTATCAAATGTTTGCAATAATTCAACATTCAAATTCTGCAAAACTTTCATCGGAGATTTTCTGCCTTCATTAATGGCTTCTTGCAGTTTTGTAAAGATCTTGGGTTCATAAATCGTTAATAAAGGCTCTGGAAAATGCTCCTTAGGATTCTCGAAAGCGGTAGCAAATTTTTCAGAATTTCGTTTTTTTATCAGCAATTCAATCGTCTTTTCATCCACAAAAGGCATATCACAAGCCACCACCAACCATGCTATATTTGGGTTATGATTAAAGGCTGAAACAATGCCTACTATTGGACTTTTTATTGGTAAATCAAGGTCTTGGATATAGGGTAAATCAGTCTTTTGATTTTGATTAATTGATACATAAACAGCTGGAAAATAATTACTTAGTAAATCAAAAAGGTATTGTTCTTGGGTTTTTTCGTGGTAATTTATCAAGCGTTTTTCCTCACCCATGCGGGAGCTTAGACCACCTGAGAGAATTAGTCCGCACACCTCACCCCGAAGCGTCGGTCGCCCCGGCCCCCTCTCCAAAATGAGAGGGGGAGCAACTCGAACGAATGCCCCCCTCTCATTTTGGAGAGGGGTTGGGGGTGAGGTATGCCATTTACTATCTTCCATAATCACTTTTTCCGCCAGTTTTCAACAACAATTTTGTTTCCTTAATCACGATGTCATGCGAGAAAGCCTTACACATATCATACACAGTCAAAGCGGCAATGCTTGCTCCCGTGAGGGCTTCCATTTCAACGCCTGTTTTTGCAGTTAAGGAACAAGTGCATTGTATAATTACCTCAATACCAATGACTTCTGTTTTAAATTTGCAAGAATCTAAACCCAAAGGATGGCAAAGTGGAATTAAATCTGAGGTTTTTTTTGCTCCCATTGTTCCTGCAATAATGGCGGTTTGCAGAACAGAACCTTTCTTGGTTTGAAGATCACCATCTTTGAAATTTGCCATAATTTCATCCGTCAAAACCACGATGCTTTGAGCCGTTGCCGTTCGTTTGGTAATGGCTTTTTCGGAAACATCCACCATAGAGGGATTATTGTTATTATCTAAATGAGTAAAAGACATTGTTTCGTTGTTTGTAATTCGATGTTCGGCTCTATGAGTTACAGAATCATACATAAATGCTTTACACCCTAATTAATTTGTTAATTTTGTAAAGATACTTTGAAAATAAACCCAAACATCGAACATCGAATAACGAAAATCGAATAACCATGATTTCAGTAAACGAAGCCCTCAAAATTGTTAAAGAAAATGCTTTTGTACCAAGCATTTCAGAAGTTCCATTGCTTGAAAGTTTGGGATTAATTCTGGCAGAAAATATTATTGCCGATAGAGATTTTCCACCTTTTAATAGAGTGGCAATGGACGGGATAGGAGTAGCCCCCCCCGCCCCCGAAGGGGGAGCTTTCGAGTCCAATTTAGTGTCTGATTTTAACTCCCCCTTCGGGGGTTGGGGGGCTGAAATTGAAGCTACTCAATACGCAGGAGAACCTCAAAAGTCCCTTCAAAACCAGCAAAACTGTATGGAAGTGATGACTGGGGCAGTTTTACCTTTCGGTTGTGATACCGTTATTCGATACGAAGATATTGATATTCAAGAAAATGAAGGGGTAAAATATGCTAAAATCACCATCCCATTTACTGAAATTACCACGGGACAAAATGTTCATCCCCAAGGTTCAGACCGTAAAGCGGGAGACATACTTTTAAAGAAAAGTTTAAAAATATCACCACCCGAAATTGCGGTGATGGCATCCGTAGGTAAGGATAAAATTTTAGTAGAAATTCCTCCAAGAGTTGCCGTAATTTCAACGGGCGATGAGTTAGTGGAAATAACTGCAAATCCAGAGCCTTATCAAATCCGAATGTCTAATTCTTATATGCTTGCAGGGGCGTTGGCACAGATTGGAATTAAGGCAAATTTATTTCATTTGACGGATAATAAAGAGTTGTTATTCAGTAAGTTACAAGATATTTTATTGAATCATGATATACTACTTTTGAGTGGAGGCGTATCGGCTGGAAAGAAGGATTTTCTGCCAGAGATTCTCACTAATTTAGGGATAAAAAAAATCTTTCATAAAGTCGCTCAAAAGCCTGGTAAACCTTTTTGGTTTGGAAAATCAGAGGAGGGGAAAACGGTTTTTGCTTTGCCTGGCAATCCCGTTTCTACGTTTTTGTGTTTCTGTAAATACTTTTTAACGCAAAAAGAAGAGCAAGTAATTTTAGATAAAGACGTGTTTTTTAAGCCAAATATTACCTATTTCGTACCCGTAAAAACCTATTACCAAAACGGAAAAATGATAGCAACACCTTTTGAAGGCAATGGTTCGGCAGACTTTGCGAATTTAACAGATTGTGATGGTTTTGTGGAATTACCCGCTGATAATCAGGGGTTTAAGGCTGGGGAGGTGTTTGGATTCGTGCGGTTTAGGAGTTAGAATATAATAATATTATTATTTTTCGGAAATTTTGTCTGAATTGGGATTCGCTGGATTAATAGATTTTTTGGATTAAAAATTGAAGAGAAATCCACAAATCCATTAATCTGATACGGTGCAACGTTTGCAACCCAAATTCAGACACATTAAAAGCATGAATCCTTACGGATAAAATCTAAAAAAAACCGTGTAAATCCGCTAAATCTGCGTCATTCGTGGTCTAATTCATTTCCGCCTCAAATCCAGCACTTCCTTAATCTTCTGCTCCGCCAAATTATCTTGTGGTTCAAAGAAATGTTTGCCCTGAATTTCATCGGGAACGAATTGTTGTTCTACGTAATTTCCATCGTAATTATGAGCATATTTGTAGCCTTTGCCATAATCTAATTCCTTCATCAACTTCGTGGGTGCATTGCGTAAGTGCAAAGGAATGGGTAAATTTCCTGATTGACGGACTTCTGCCAAAGCACTATCAATCGCCAAATATGCTGAATTACTTTTGGGCGAAGTGGCTAAATAAATGACAGTTTGGGATAAAATAATCCGAGATTCTGGCAATCCAATCACTCGAATTGCCTGAAAACAAGTGTTCGCCATCAGGAGGGCATTCGGGTTGGCAAGTCCAATATCTTCTGAAGCCAAAATCAATAATCGTCTGCCGATGAACTCAATATCTTCCCCTCCTTCAATCATGCGGGCGAGCCAATAAACGGCAGCATCGGGGTCTGAACCACGAATGGATTTAATGAAAGCCGAGATAATATCGTAATGCTGTTCGCCGTCTTTGTCGTATAAAGCGATGTGTTGTTGCAAATTTCTCACGACCATTTCATTGGTAATTTCCAAAGTTTCACCCTCTCCAAATGTCGAAACTAATTCCAAAATATTATACAACTTTCTTCCATCACCACCTGAGAATTGTAACATTGCTTCGTATTCCTTAATTACAATATTTCGATTTTTCAGAAACACATCTTTCTCCAAAGCCTGATTCACCAAATATATCAATTCTTCCTTTGACAAAGGCTTCAAAACATAAACTTGACAACGAGATAGAAGTGCCGAAATAACCTCAAATGAAGGATTTTCTGTCGTTGCCCCAATTAAAGTAACCACTCCTTTTTCGACCGCACCTAATAAAGAATCTTGTTGAGACTTAGAAAAACGATGAATTTCGTCAATGAAAAGAATAGGAGAGGGGGAATCAAAAAACTGTTGTTTTTTGGCTAATTCAAGGGTTTCACGAATGTCTTTCACGCCCGAATTGATGGCTGAAAGCGAATAAAATGGACGCTTCAAGGCTTTAGCAATTATGCTTGCTAAGGTTGTTTTCCCAACGCCAGGAGGTCCCCAAAGTATAAACGAAGGCACTCTTCCAGCCTCGACTGCACGACGTAGAACTGCCTTCTGACCAACCAAATGTTGTTGCCCAACATAGTCATCAAGGGTGTCGGGACGCATTCTTTCGGCTAATGGCTCCATGTTTTTGTTGAATGCGGTTCGCCGCCCGAATTAATAATGAATAGTTAAAAGTTTTTTAAATTAACAACCATAAATGATTTTAAAATCCCAGAGCAAAACTATTAATTATTCACTAATTTCAAGGCAATAACAAAGACGAATCACCATAACTCAGAAAACGATAATCATTTGTCATTGCCTCGTTGTAAACTTTTCGCCAATCTTCACCAATTAATGCTGCAATCAAGAGAATCAACGTACTTTCAGGTTGATGATAATTGGTAATAATTCCTTTACAAATCTTAAATTGATAGCCTGGGAAAATAAAAATCTCCGTTTCTGCCGTGATTTCTTCTATGTTATTATTCCCCATTTCCATCAAAATTGCCTTCAAAGAATCTTCCACCGAAGGCAAATGTTTATGTTGATAAGGGTATAACTTTTCAATTAATAATGGCGAGTCATCTCCCTTTAGAAACTTCACGCCAAACCAATAAATACTCTCCAAAGTACGCATAGAAGTTGTGCCTACGGGGATAATATTGCCAAGATTTTCTAAGAGATTTTCGATATTATTCTTCGTGAAAACTACTTGTTCATTGTGCATTTTATGCTCAACAATATTCTCAACTTTGATTGGTTGAAACGTTCCAGCCCCCACATGCAAGGTAAGAAAATCTTTCTTAATACTTTGTTTGTCAAGGTTTTGTAGTACTTCCTGCGTAAAATGAAGCCCAGCCGTTGGAGCAGCAACTGCTCCTTTTTTTTCCGAATAAACCGTTTGATATGTTTCAGCGTCGGAAGCTTCAGTTTCACGATTTAGATAGGGTGGAAGCGGAATTGTACCGAGTGTTTGGATGAGTTTAGAAAAAGGTAGTAGGTATGAGGAATGAGGTATAAGGTCGAGGGGATTAGCTTTTTCAACCTCATCTCTCATACCTACTACCTCATACCTAATTTGTACGTGATTTTTTTCTTCATCAAAAATCTCCGCTTTCACTTCAACTTCCTGCCCATCAACGGTTATAATTTGACTCAAAATATCGTCTTTTTTCCAACGTTTTCTGTTGCCAATCATGCACTCCCACACGCATGAATCTGTTACGTCCATTGCTAAATTAATGACGGGCGTTGGCAATACTGGATGCAACAAAAATATTTGAATAATTGCCCCACTGGACTTCTGAAAGTGTATTCTTGCGGGAATTACTTTGGTATTATTGAAAACAAGAAGACTATTCTTAGGTAAATAGTCGGTAATGTTTTTGAAGACTGAATGGCTAATTTCTCCTTGCTGATAAACCAATAATTTAGATTCATCACGCTTTGATAAAGGAAATTTTGCGATGCGTTCATCGGGTAAATTGTAGGTATAATCGGATAGTTTTATGTTCTGCATAAGGCTAATTGCACACGGATTAGGGGGATTAGACACGGATTATATTTTTAACTATTATTTTTATAATCCGTGTCCAATCCCTCTAATCCGTGTGCCAATTGGGGTTAATCTTCTTCGATTTTAGGACTTGTATAAAGTAATCTTACAGGTAAATAAAAAAGCCAAATCAGCAAAAATACGATGCCTAAAACTAATAGATAAGTGTAATCAGTATTAAAAGAACGTTCGTCGTTTAATGCCAATAATGCTCTCAGTATCAGTAATAAGAAGACATTAATGATGGTTGGAAGGAAATTTATCCAGTTGATAATTACTCCAATCAATTGCATTCTATCTTTTAACCATACTTTGTTTGGAATAAAATTAAAAGCAGTAATTGGTAATTTTTGAATATTATTTACCAGCAAAACTATTAGAATATTTAATCCAAACATGATACTTCCAAAAAGATAAAATACTTGGTTTTTTGGCATAAAACCGTCACCACGACCATCAGTTCCAAAATGAACTGCCGTCGGGTCAGGCAAGCCTCGATAAGTAAATAAAAGTACAACTATAAAAGCAAAAATGGACAAGTAGCGTCCAACTCGGGACATGAAATATTCTATACTCATTTTTAGGGATTAGGTGTTAGGGAATTAGGGATTAGTGGAAATCCTTCATACCAATACCACCTATTAATTTACGTAAAATTCAAGCACAAAATTACGCCACAAGCTCCAAGATTTCTAATGAAAACGACTAAATAGAAATTATGAAATAAAAATTAGTTGCTATGACAATTAATTTATTAAAAAAATGTAGTTTTGTGTTGTGGAGGTTTTAGGGTCAGGTATTAGGTCTTAGTGGTACATCCAAAATTACTTGCCGTTTTTTCTAACACCAAAACCTAACATCAAAAACCTTAAAGAATGAAGATTTATACAAAAACGGGTGATAATGGTAAGACTTCCTTGGTGGGGGGTACGAGGGTTTCAAAAACTGAACTCAGAATTGAGGCCTATGGAACGGTTGATGAGCTCAATTCTTATGTAGGATTACTGCGAGACCAAGAAGTAAATAACGATAGAAAAGATATTTTGAAGGAAATTCAAGACCGCCTTTTCACGATTGGCTCAATTTTGGCATCGGAATCAGAACAAACCAAAAAACGCATTCCAGATCTTCATGAAAGTGATGTTGAGTTGTTGGAAAGGGAAATGGACAAAATGGATGAAAGCCTCGAACCCATGCGTTTTTTCATCCTTCCAGGCGGACATCAATCCGTGTCGTTTGGGCATTTAGCAAGAACCGTATGTCGCAGAGCCGAAAGGATTACGTTGAGATTGGCGGAAGAATCAGAAGTTAATGAATTAGTAATCAAATACTTAAATAGACTCTCAGATTACCTTTTCGTTTTATGTAGAATGATGATTAAAGAATTAAATATAGAAGAAATCTCGTGGAAACCGAGAGTGTAATTTAATTGTGAGTTAGTGAATTGTGAGTTGTGATTGAAAATTATAGAGAATGACATAACTTATTGGAATTGGAACTTCCCAAAATTTTAAACTTTCGGGAAGTTGAGCCAAATTATTGAACTTTAATTCTGAAAAGTTTTGTCGCAGTTTATAGCTACTTATTTGTCGTCTTCAATCACAACTCACAACTCAAAAATCACTCAATAAAACTATGACAGATACCTTGCAAATAGACATTCATCCGATTGAAAAATCGAGAATTGATACGGTTGATTTTGACAACCTTGTTTTTGGACGTTCGTTCTCCGACCACATGTTGTCGGTTGATTACCAGAACGGCGAGTGGCAAACGCCTCAAATTATTCCTTTTGGCGATATTTCTTTTTCGCCAGCCATGATGTCTTTACATTATGGACAAGCAATTTTTGAAGGAATGAAAGCCTATAAAAGCCCGACGGGAGAAGTTTTGGTCTTTCGTCCAGAAGAAAATTGGAAGCGTCTGAACAAGTCTGCCGAGCGGATGTGTATGCCACCAGTGCCACAAGAAATATTCATGGAAGGGCTTTCTGAGCTTCTCCGCCTTGATGCTAATTGGATTCCAGATAAAGAAGGTTGTTCCATGTATATTCGTCCTTTCATGTTTTCAACGGATGGATATGTGGGTGTGAGTCCATCAAAAGGCTATAAATTCATGATTTTCACCTGTCCAGTTGGAGCGTATTATACCAAACCAATTCGGGTTCGAGTAGAAACGCAGTATATCCGTGCGGCTCATGGGGGTGTTGGTTTCTCGAAAAATGCGGGTAATTATGGAGCATCATTATACCCAACAAAAATGGCAACGGATGCAGGTTATGACCAAATTATTTGGACGGATGCTTCGGAACATAAATACGTGGAAGAAGCTGGAACGATGAATCTGTTATTTGTTATTGACGGAAAATTAGTAACCGCTCCAACGGGCGATACTATTTTGGATGGGGTTACTCGCAAATCAGTCATTCAAGTGGCTCGTGATTTTGGGATGGAAGTGGAAGAACGCCAATTATCCATCAAAGAATTAACCGAAGGAATCACCTCTGGAAAAGTTCAAGAAGCATTTGGAGCGGGAACGGCCGCAGTGATTGCACCCATTGCAACGATTGGTTACGAAGGCGTTGATTATGAATTACCAGCCCAATCGGCTAACTCTTTCTCACGCAGAGTTTTCACGGAAATTGATAATATTAAAACTGGAAAAATCGCCGATACTCGTGGGTGGGTGATGGTGATTTGAGTTTAGATAATGGAGATTAAATCATAAATAAAAAAACCACTCAATTCTGAGTGGTTTTTTTAGGTTTGTCTCGCATAAAATGTGAGATATTAAGTTTTGATTTATCATGATTAAAGTGGTTTTTGTCATTGTTATCACCTATCAGTATAATTCGCAAACTATGCAACTTTATGCTAAGAGATGGACGACTGAGCGTTTTTTAAAGCAATAAAAAATCTTTCCACAATATAACCACAGTATCTTCCTCACCTGCGGTTTCTGGTTTACTGTTTCTTCAAAAAACCTTTCACAACTTTCACCGTTTCAATTGGGTCTTCCTTCATAGGCGTATGCCCTAAATCATTAAAAACTACCAACGTATCATTTGGTAAGTCTTTGTGAAACATCTCTGCAACATTCAAAGGAATCAAGCCTTGGTCTCTAAAATGAACTTGCATTCCATCAATTTCTGCAAATTCAGATTCAGCATTCGCATACTTTTTTTTTAATTCCTCAACTGAGACATCGTTTTCCAGTTAAACGTGATAAGGCATAGGATGAGTGCTGAGATTACTAAAGGAAAGTATGTTAAAGATTTTAAAAGTGTTTTCATATAATTGTTTTTGTGTAAATATAAATAAAAACCTTCAATATCTATGTTCCCTGTCTTATTTATGTGTTTCACAAAAAACGCTGCAAAAATCATTGCAGCGTTTCCAAATCACTTAAACTCTATATTATGAAAAAACCTTTAGTTACTGTTTTACTTTCTTCCCAAATTGATATGCTACCCCAGCTCTCACCGATAAACCACCGTTTGAACTATTTGTTTTGAATGGTAATTGGTAACCCGTTTCAGCCATTGCAATAATCTTTTTGAAAAGAACATAATTCAATCCAGTTCGCACAAAAGCAAATCCTTGGGAATTTTGGTCATTTTCATTGTTATTGTCAAACCTGCCATCAAATCCACGGTCATTTCTTCCGCCACGACCACCTCTGAAACCATCACCACCAACTCCTCCGCCAAGACCAAAATAAGGTTGTAGTCTTTTACTTTTGAAAGGCATCCAATTAATTCCCAATGAAGCCTGACGGTTTGAAAAAGTTGTTCCCCTGAAACGATTTCCAGCAACCTCACCTACCAACGACCAACGGTTCGAAATACCGTATTCAACTCGAAGCCCAGAAGTGCCTCCTCTTTCAGTAGCAGCATTTTCAAAGCCAATCAACCCTCCACCCACTACGCCAACTCGTAAAAAAGCAGGCTTCAAAAGATTAAAGGCAGCCTTATTTTTTGTGGAATCCTTCTGTACTTTCCGTTCCAAAACAGATCCAAAAATAGGTTCAGATTTTGTGGATTGAGCAATGCTCTCTAAACTAATTCCTACAAGAATTAGGCTAAATGTTAATTTTAAAATGTTCATAAAAATTGTTGATTAGATATTTAAAAAACGGGCTATTTATTTTCCAAAACGATAATTTACACCTATGCGTCCACCCAAGACATTCGGTTTCCCTACTAAATTATCATTATTATCCTCTTTTGAAATCTGAGTTTGGTAATACACCTCTCCGTTTACAGATAAACGATTGGACAACATCATATTAACGCCTGAATTCAGACCGATTAAGTGCGTTATTTTATCCTGAGAACGAGTTTCATCGTCCTGCGATTGGTCATCGAAATGGTATCCGATGTCAAATAAATTCGGTAATTGCACATTCCAACTTGCTCCAAAATAAGGTTTTATTTTATCACTGAATAACAAATTATATCTTCCTCCCAAACCAATCTTACTAACCGAAAATTTAGGAATTTCTAATCTATTCGGTTGATTTCCGTTTGATCTTGGTTTTTTGGGTGGAGGAAAACGTTGGGAGCCATCCTTCCGATTGAAATCAAAAAACAAATTACTTTGCTGAAAGTCTAAAACAACTCCCCAACGCTCTTGCCCTTTGCGGTTATTATACCCTAAAACCGTTCTAAAACCAAAATCAGCTCCACCGCCTCGTTCAAAATCTTTCCCAATGGGCTTTTGAATTCCTCCTAAAATTCCGACGGTCACAGACTTTGGAATTAACGAAAAATGATTGTTTTCTACTAATGAATCTTCTGGAAATTCTATGACTTTGTATTTCGATAAATCTGTATCAACCGCAATGTTTGAAGAATTCATTTTCGGGGTTTTGCTCAACAATTTACTAAATCCAATATATTTTTCCCTCTCCATAATCCCTTGATTTTCAGTAAAGTTATCTCCATATTTTTCGTAATAAATGTTGTTTAAATTATTGGCTAAGTTTAAATTTTCTGTTTGGAATTCTTTAATCGTTTCTCGGATAACTATCTCCTTGTAAATTGTATCGTGAATCATAATTCTCTGTGGACTAATTTCGGGTAATGCCTTCTTCTTTTCAAATACACTCGCAAAGTGGTCTTCCAATAACCGCACCTGTTGTCGGGTTTGGTATAATTGATAATATAAAATTCCAGAAATCGCCATCAGAATTCCGCCCAAGGCAGGCAAAGCCCACAACAATCTTGTGAATTGTTTTTTGAGGTCGTGTTGGTCTAATTGCCCTTCTAAATTCCGCCAATCTTTATCCGCAAAATTTGGCAAATTAGAACCAAATAATTTATCAAAATCATTATTTTCGTCCATATCAATTAAATGATTATTTAAAATCATTACAGAAAACATTTTAACTTTATTATTCTACTAAGTAGTCACTACTATTTAAACGACGTTATATTTTATTGTAAATTGATGATTTTCAAGTAATTAAGTTCCGAATATCAAACCGAAGCGTCGGACGCATCGAAATACGAACAACTACTTAACATCATCATTGAACAACTAATGCCGGGCTATTTATAATTCATTAATCAAAATCAATTCTTGCATTTTTTTTCTTGCTTTATGCAAATTTGAAAGCGAACTCCCAATTGAAACGCCTAACATCTCCGCAATCTCTTTGTGTTCATAACCTTCAATTACGAACAAGTTAAAAACTGTTCTATAAGATGGTGAAAGTTGCTGAATTAAAAGACCAATTTCTTCTACCGAAAATTTTCCAAATAAATCTAATTCAAAACCAATTTCTTGTGCCTCCACTAATTCAGAGGTCGGTACATTCTGATGAGATTTTCTAAGGTGGTTTATACAAGTATTTATCAAAATTCGCTTAAACCAACTTACAAAAGGATATTCAGATTTATATTGTTCGATATTCGTAAAAACTTTCATAAATCCATCATTCAGCAATTCTCGGGATTCTTCAATATCTGCCACATATCGAAGGCACACAGATAACCCAAAGCGATAAAAACTTTCATAAAGTTCTCGCTGAGCATTTCTGTCGTTTTTTCGACATTTTTTTAGCGTTTGTATAAGTTCTTCTGTCCCCATTTAAACAAGATTACGCCATTCTTGATTCTGATATTGCTTATTGATATGAAATTTGTCAAAAAATGTTAAATTGTAATTAAAAGCCCACTTTTTCAATTTTTACTGCCCCCTAAATTTATCAGTAAATAATAATCGTTAAGTATTTGATTTTCAGTGTATAAACTAAAATAAACGTTATTTTTTGAATAATTGAAGGCATTCTCTTGGCGATAATTACTATTTCTTGTACATTATTACAAATTATTGAATTCTCAGAGGATTTTAAATTAGTTGTTTTAAAGTTATTTGGTAAAAAATCAAGAGAAACACTAAAAAATTTGTTACTGCAGAAATATCTTGCAATATTTGTACGTGAAAGCATACAAGTTACGGAAAGCCTTCGCTCGCATTTAAAAATTATACTTTTCTCGAATCCCTTCTTTTACCTTATAAGGTATCCATGTCTCTTATTGCCCAAATTTTTAACGGCATTTTTCAAGACAGCTTCAGTTTTTATTGATTCAATTAATTAGATTTTAAAGAAAATTTGTTACAGATCTTTGGCATAATTTTTGCGAAAGCTTAATTTTTTTTAAAGGTGTATTATATCCAGTATTTTCATCGCCTGTGGATTATGAATTTAAACGCACATTTTTCAATAAAATTATAAACGGTATTAAACAGAGTATTATCAATGTATTAAAGCATTGTGTCAATTATTAAGGTTAACTCCAAAATTGTAGTGCTTTTTGGCACAGTTTTGGAGGATATTAATGTAAATCATAGCCTAAACTGCTTTGTCTTGGTTGATTTTCAAGAATTCATGCTTATTTATTAAGTATTTATGACTGAAAACAATCACAGTCCATTGCAGGAAATGGTTTAGAAAATTATTAAATAAGCAACAGATGGAAGGAACTTCTACGTTCACTGATGGTGCATGCAACCAAAAGAACCTTACTAAAATATCCAATTCGGAAGCGAGAAGAGATACAACCTCCTTTGCTCAAGATTTGTTCAATAAAGTCAAACAACTATTTGTTCAACAAGGAATTATTGAACCAGAAGTTGATGTGATACTTACTGAGGAATCAGGAAATCATAAACTATCTCAAACAGTTTCTAACAGAAATGTAGCAATTGAAGAGGTTATTTCCGATGTTGTGATTCAAAAATATTTATATTCTTCGCAATTAAATTATCAATTAAACATACAAAAAATGAATCTTTTTACTTACCTGAAACGAGCGATTAACAGTAGTGAGCAGTCGTTTAGTGGGCAGTTTTTGAAGCAGTTCAAAACCTTTCTATCGGTAATAGTCGGTGCCGCCCCCGATAATAATGCCCCTCTTAGCTCTTCTAAGCGGGCTTTTGGCATTTTATCTAATTTGGGTGGCTTAAATCTACTCAGTAATAAGATATTCAATCACCCTGCCATGCGTTCGTGGGCGAGTGTGTTGTTTTTGACGTTGTTGACAGCGTTTGGAACATTGGCTCAGACTGGTATCACAACCCCGCAGCCCGATGTTTCGGTTAAAAAAGCAATCAGCACGCAGAGTCCAACGATTGGTCAAGATGTAACTTATACTGTTAAAGTCAGAAATGACGGTGCAATCAAGGCTACTGGCGTTGAACTGACTGACATTATGCCTACCGGAGTTACTTTTAAGTCCGTGAGTGTGGGTGGTGTTGGAACAACGACTAATTCTACAACTGCAGGTGTAACAACCGTTGTTTGGAACATTGGTGACGTACCAGCAACGGCAACTGATTTGACCATGACCATTGTTGCTACGGTAATTAGTAGAGGTTTACATTTTAATACTGCCGAAATTACCAAAGAGGTAGAATTAGATTTAGATTCTACTCCCAACAATAACAAGGTGGGTGAAGATGATCAAGATGCCGTATGTTTTTCTATTGAAGAATACTTTTATAAGGGAGATGAATTCACTATAACTCTTCCTACTGGTTATACTAATATTAATTGGACTAAGAAAGTTGGAGGAGGGAATGCTGTAGCCATAACATCAACTACACCAGGTGTAATTTTAAGTGCTGATAAAAATAGCATTGTTGTCACAGATATTACGGCTTACACAGAATTTGCGTTTACGGCAAGTGAGAAAAATTGTCCAGTTAATGGATGTTGTCCTGCTAAGTTTATTTATGGGCCTATTGGTTCAATCGGTGATTATGTTTTTACTGATGTTAATAAAGATGGAGTTCAGGATGCAGGTGATACAAAATTGCCAGGCATAAAAGTACAATTATATAAAGCGGATGGTGTAACATTTTTAGAAGAAGTTATAACGGATGTCAACGGAAAATATTTATTCGATTCATTAGAAACAGGTTCATATAAGGTAAAATTTATACTCCCTTCGGGTTCAACATTCTCTCCAACAGGAGCAGGAACAACAGCAACAGATTCTGATGCTGGGCTTAACGGTTTTTCGGGCATTATCAATATTGACGTTGAAGGAACTGGAATTGTAAAAGATAATCCAACAATTGATGCAGGACTTGTGGGTAATTTAGGTTCAATTGGAGATTTTGTTTTCCGTGATGATAATTCAAACGGAATTCAAGACTTAACTGAGCCAGGTATTGCGGGAGTTGTTGTGAATCTTTATAAAGGAACAACTTTACTAACTTCTACTACCACTGATGTTAATGGAAAGTATAATTTCCCAAATTTATCATCGGGTACTGATTACCGCATAATTGTCACCGCTCCAGTTCAAAGTAAGTTCACTAAGGCTGACGCAGGTAATAATTTAGGAGGTAATGACTTGAAAGATAGTGATGTGGATTTTGGTGGAACAAGTCATTTTATTACGATTGATGTGACTAAAGCTACGACAGATACCCTCCGAAATAATCCTAATATTGATGCGGGTATAATTCCATTAGGTTCGATTGGAGATTATGTTTTTAATGATAATAACGGTAATGGCATTCAAGATGCTGGTGATACTAAATTAGTTGGTATTAAAGTTACTTTGACTGATAAAGACGGTAATATCCTTACTTCAACAACAACAGATGCTGATGGTAAATATGAATTCATCGTTCCATCGGGAGAGTACTTTGTGATTTTTGATAAGCCAACGGGTTCAACTTTCTCTCCAACGGGAGCGAGTACAATTTCAACAGATTCAGATGCTGATGCTACTGGAAAATCTGGAAAAATTACCATTGATGCTTCTAAACCTGTTGGTGACCCAGCACGTAACAACACAACAGTTGATGCTGGTTTAATTCCAAACAAGGGAACAATCGGAGATTTTGTTTTTGTTGATGCCGATGGCGATAACAAACAAGATGCTGGCGAAGTCGGTCTTGCAGGTGTGACGGTTGAATTATATGATGCAACTGGCACTACAAAATTACAGACAACCACAACTGATGTAACTGGAAAATATTTGTTTAGTGGCTTAGAGTCAGGAGGTTATAAAGTGAAATTTATTCTGCCATCTGGTAAAACATTCGTAACATCAAATGTTGGAACTTCTACGGAAGATTCAGATGCTGGTGTGGGTGGTTTCTCAGGTGTTATTAATATTGATGTAACAAAACCATTGGGAGATATTGGTCGCAACAACTTAACAATTGATGCAGGGGTTAAAGCTGACTGTATTGTTAATGCAGGAACTTTGGCAACGACTATTCCAAATCTGTGTTTGCCAGATGCTGGTTCAGTAGTATTGACTGCAACAGTTTCAACGGCTCCAACAGTTCCAACGGGATATTCAGTAAAATATGTGTTAACGAAAGGTACTGATTTAGTAATTCAACAAGTTGCAAATACACCAACTTTCACGGTGTCAGCAACTGGCGAATACAGAATTCATACCTTAGTATATGATGGCAATTCAGCCAATGGAAGTTTCCTTGATTTATCAACAATCATTTTAGGAACAACAAAAGCAGGTGATGTTATCGCAAGTATTAATCAAAGAAGTTTGTGTGCGGCTTTGGATGCAACAGGTGTTAATTTCAACGTGAACCCAACTCCAATTGCTCCAGTGTTTGCGGGTAAAACCATTTGTGCAGGAGAAACAGCTAAAATTGGTCTTGATGGCCCAATTGTATTAGAAATTTCTTACACTTGGTTTACTTCGGCAACTGCCACAACACCATTTGCAACGACTCAATCTATTGATGTTACACCAGCAGTTACAACTACTTATTATGTTGAAACTACCTTGGTTACACCAAATGCTTGTCCAAGTAAGCGTGGTTCTGTAACGGTTACGGTTAATCCAAAACCCGAAAATCCAGTTGCAAAATCATCTTTAGATAATGATTGTACAAAGAATTTACAAACGGTTAATTTAGCTGATGCAATCACAACAATTCCTGCGGGAAGCACAATTGAGTGGCACGTGGCTAATAATCCAACTTCGGCAATTGTTACGAATACAACTACGGTAGGTGCAGGAACTTATTATGTTTTTGCCAAATCAACGGCAGGATGTTATAGTGGAGGTTTTGGTGTGACGGTAAATATTACTCCTTGTAACTGTCAAAACCCGGCAACCGTTTCAGTTTCACCGATTGCATCAGTTTGCGGAAATACTTCCGCAATCATTCAATTGGGTGCAACAATTGGAGGAGGAGCAACAAGTGGAATTTGGACTTCAAACGGAACGGGTACTTATGATAATGCAACAAGTTTAACAGCAAAATATACACCATCGGCAGCTGATGTAATAGCGGGTTCGGTTGAATTTACGTTCACAACAAACGACCCAGACGGAGCAGATCCTAAGTGTAATGCGGTTTTGGCGAAGACAACATTAACTTTCAAAGTAAAACCAGCAGCACCTGTAAATTTGAGATGTGAGCCAGTTATTTGCTTAGGAGATGGAAATAAATTATTCTCAGTAAGCCAAGGAAATGTAGTGAAATGGTATGCAACTGCAACCAGTATAGCTTCTCTTGGAACTGCAACTGACGACGGTTTCGTGATAACGCCTACTTCTGAAGGGACTTTTACTTATTATGCAGAGGCAACTACACCAGAAGGTTGTGTGAGCGAGCGTTCTTCAATTTCATTCATTGTTAAGAAGTGTTTGACAGATTTAGCGGTAATCAAAAAGGCTTATATGCCAGATGCGATTACAACGCCTGATTATTTGTTAGGACAAACGGCAACCTATTCAATCGAAGCACAAAACATCGGAGATGCTAATGCAACAGATGTGAAAGTGACAGATATACTTCCTGCGGGGGCAACGTATATAAGCTCAACACCATTAGGAGAATATAACAGCACAACGGGAGTTTGGACTATCGGAAGTTTAACGAAAGGTTCTAATAAGTCTTTATTGATTCAAGTAACATTGGGTCAAAAAGGCTCAGTAGTGAATACTGCAACCATTTCTGGAACCAATGAAGATCCAACCAAATTAGATAATAACACTTCAACAGTCACCATTAAAGTGGTTGATATTGCTGATTTGAGTTTAACGAAAACAGTTAATAAATCAATCGTAAACATAGGCGATGAGATTGAATATACCATTACAGTATTAAATTCAGGACCAAACACAGCGACTAATGTTGAAGTAAAAGATAAATTACCAGTAGGATTGACGTATGTAAGTTCATCAACTCTGACTGAAAGTGCAGGCGTATTGACAGGAACTGCGGCAAGTATTGCCAAAGGAGCATCGGCCGTATTTACATTTAAAGCGAAAGTTGCAACAGAAGGTAAAATTACCAACTTAGCAGAAGTTAGTAAATCAGATCAAAAAGACCCAGACTCAATACCAAACAATGCTTCGACAAAACCTGATGAAGATGATGATGATGCGGTTGATATTATCTCAACATCTGTTTGTAACATAGAAAAACCTATAATTGCTTGTGTATGTACTCAGAAAACTATTTGTTTAGGTGGAGAAGCAACATTAACAGCAACAGGTTGTATCGGTTCAACATTTGTATGGAGCAACGGTGGAACAACAAGTAGCATCACAGTAAGTCCTAAGACAAACCAAACTTATACCGTTTATTGTCAGAAAGATAATTGTAAGAGTGAGCAGTCAAATGCAGTAGAAGTGAAAGTGATTACTGTGGATTCCCCACTGTTATCGGCTTCCACAAGCAAAATTTGTGCAGGAGAATCTACGACTTTAATAGCCGCAGGTTGTGGAGGAGTAGTTGAATGGCAAACTTCACCAAAACAGACTGGACCACAGATTACGGTTAGCCCAATTGTTTCGGAAACATACAAAGCTGTTTGTAAAGAGTTTGAGTGTGTGAGTGCCTTGGCATCGGTTGATGTGATTGTAACACCAACCCCAAAAGCACCCATTATTGTTTGTGAAAAAGCAGAGATTTGCCCAGGTGAAACAATCACGATAACGGCAATGAATTGTAATGGTCAAGTGAAGTGGAGTACAGGTCAGGAGACTACTACAATCACGGTATTCCCCACTATAACTTCAACTTATACAGTGACTTGTTCTGTAAATGGTTGTACGAGTGGTGAGTCGAAACCTTTTGTAGTGACAGTGAAACCAGTGATTGTTCCAATTATCAAAACAACTGATTTAACAGTTTGTACGGGTGGTTCAGCAACATTAACTGCAGAAGGATGTACTGGAAAAGTGACTTGGTATTATGGTGATAAAACTTTAACAGGTGCAACCATCATTGTTAAGCCAATTGCAACGACAATTTATTATGCAACTTGTAGCACAATATCATGTATCTCTGATAAATCATCTCCAGTTACAGTTCAAGTAGTGAATCCTTCACCACCAATTGTAAGTTCAGGAACCTCAACAATTTGTGCGGGTTCATCGGTTGAATTGACATCAATAGGTTGCGAAGGTGGAACAGTAACATGGTCGGATGGGCAAAAAGGTGCAGTTGTAACGGTTAAGCCATTGGTTTCAACTTCATACACCGCAACTTGTTCAATCGGAACGTGTGTGAGTGCAAGTTCATTGAAAAGAAACATCACTGTAACGGAGTTTGCTAAACCAACAATTACAGCTGATAAATTGGCGATATGTGCTGGTAATTCGATAACATTAACTGCCAACGGATGTAACGGAAATGTAAAATGGTCGGATGGTATTACAGGTTCACCAAGAACGGTAACGCCAACGGCAGACGTTAAATATACAGCAACTTGTGAATCAACGACTTGTAAGTCAGACGTTTCAAATGAGTTGGACATAAAAGTAAACGTATCGGGTCAAGCACCAGTAATTTCATGTCCTAAGACAGAGATTTGTGCAGGTGAAAGCATTACTTTA
>JAYVIV010000199.1:0-13220 GCA_043769985.1 Arcicella sp. | reverse complement strand
GGTATTGTTGGACTCGATGGCGATTTGCCAATTGTGCAAGTAACGGAGACAGTTTTTGAAGTTAAGGGGAAAGTTGTTCTAACAACACCAATTGTTGGAACTTTCGATGGTAATATCAAGTTAGTGCCTCAATAATTTTAAACCTTAAAATTCTTAGAGTCAATCAGTTGTAGAATAGGTTAACTTTTTTTCTGTTATTTTAAGGTTTCACTTTGGGATTTTAAAAATAAAGTCTTAATTTTGCATCATCAAACAACGGTAATGGACTTGTAGCTCAACTGGATAGAGCACCTCACTACGGATGAGGAGGTTTGGGGTTCGAATCCCTACCAGTTCACTTTTTGATAATTCATTATCATCACAGAAAACAAAAAGACCCTTTAATTCATTTTAAAGGGTCTTTTTGTGGTCAATACCTCCTTGTTTGTTATCTCTCATTACCTCACGTTATCATATTTGTTTCACCAACTTGTTACACCACATGAGCCAAATCACCTTTCATACGCCATGTGTGAAGGGTTTTATTGTTTCATTTATAAGTACAAAAAAAGGCTGTTTCAAAATTAATTTGAAACAGCCTTAATACTTTTTTCTACACAATTTACTTCACCATAAATCCAACTTTCACTTTGTCCCACATCATCATAACCATCCCTGAGTTTTCAGCTTTTATAGTGAATCTTTCAGTCATTTCATTGGCTTCTGATTTGGCAGTTACTCGCAAAGCATCATCTGCCTCTTTATATCCATAACCACCCCATTGTTTAGCTGTTTTGTTGAAAATGATAGTCCATTCTTTTTCACCAGGAATTGAAAAAAGTGCATACTTACCCGCTTTTAAGGCTTTCCCGTTAATCATAACGTCTTTACTAACTTCAAAAGTGGTAGCATCGTTTGCACCAGTACGCCACACTTTTCCGTAAGGAGCAAGGTCACCAGCCCATACGCTACGACCTTTCACGGCAGGCTGTGAATAATTGATTGTAAGGTTGGCACCACTTGCAACAGTAGCAGTAGTTGTTGCAGGAGGGGATGGCATTTTTGCTTTGTCCTTACTCATGTCGTGTTGAGCGTTTGAAATAAAAGCAGCAAAGGCAAATATTGCCAATAAAAGTAATTTTTTCATTTTTTTAATGGATTTTGTGATCTCATAAAATCATAAGAAAACTCATTTTTAATAAAAATCTACTAAATTTTTGAATGAGTTTTATGAGATAAATGGATTTGATGAATTTCGGAAAACGTTTTCCTTCTACTTAACGAAAAATCATTATTTAAGTTTCATTTACAAAATAAAATCAATAATTAAAGCTCAATATTGGTGCTTTAAGGCAATTAAGTTGTTCTACGGCAAATACGAGAAATCGTACTAATTTGAAAAATATTCTTATGCTTTTTACATTTTCATTTTATCAAATTCGGTTGTAAAACTCAAATAAATATTAGATAAAATATTTTGGCATCATTTTAGCATAGTAAATTCTGAATAATATATTTATTCGCTACTCAAAATTTATCATAATACTGAAAGTCATCGCCATGATTAAAGTTTCCTTTCGTTCAATAACGACTATCGTTCGTTATAGATTCCCTGTTGCTGTGCCTTTTAATAAGGTTTTTGCAATATTTTCTATAATTTTCTTGTTGATTATGTCTTCTGATGCGAAGGCTCAGAACTGCACGGTCAACGCCAACGTTGATGTTTCTTATTGTGCCAATCAAACAATTCAATTAGTTGGAGTTGTCTCTTCGGCGGTGCCTGGATATAGTCCACCCACGACCTGGACACAGGTAGGAGGTCCATCCGTGGTCATTTCCAATAAAAGTATTCTCAATCCAACAATAATTGGGGCATCTCCAAATCAAACTTATACTTTTCGATTAACGGCTCTCTGTGAGGATGATGAATCAATTTTTGATGAAGTAAGAATTACGGTTAATCCTATTTCAATTACTAATGCAGGGGCGGATGCAACCTATTGTCCTGGAAACTATTCAGTTACTGGGAATACACCTACAAATGCAGGAGAAACTGTATCATGGCAAATTATTGGTGGAAATAATGCAGGAGTATCATTCTCGGCAACCAATGTATCAAATCCGACTATAACGCTCCCAACCACAAATGCGGGTAGTTCAACGTTGAGATATACGATTACAAATCCAAACGGATGCTCAACTTTTGATGACGTTATTATTACAAATCGTGGAGGTGTGCCTATTGTGAATGCTGGTCCCGACCAAAATATTGCTTCAAATGTGGCTTGCTATTCGGTTTCAACTTGTGCGAATCTTTCGGGTACTTTTGAAGGAAATGGCACGGGCGGGCAAACTACCACTTGGTCGCAGGTGAGTGGACCAACTATTGCAACATTTAATAATGCAAATATTGCCAATCCACAAGTTTGTAATCTCAAAGAAGGTACTTATGTGTTCAGGTTAACCGCCACAGGACCTTGTGCCAATGGTTCAGACGAAGTTACGATTATAATTCCTGCTCCTTCACAATCAATTACAGGAGTTGCAGCAATGCCCGACATTTCTTTTTGTGATGGGCGTACTTCGGTGGTGCTGAACGGTACTCCGCCTTCATTCACGGGGGAAACAGTACAATGGACACTCATCAATAATGGTGGAGGCTCGCCAATTATTCAATCACCAACTGCTTCAACCACGAGCGTAACTGGATTATTGTCAGGGGCTTACTATCAATTTCGATATACAATTTCAAATGCTGCCACGGGTTGTTCAACTACTGGAACGGTTCAAGTTTATAATCAAACGACTCCTTCAATCAATGTTGGGGTTGACCAAATTTTGGCTTGTGATGCAACGGTTGCAACCATCAATTACACACAATCTGGAGGACTCTTTACACAATATCAAATAATTTCAGGACCGATAGGAGTCATGGGGTCACCTGCGGGAGCTTCAAATAGTCCTCAAATAATCAGTGGTTTATCCCTTTCGGGAGATTACATTATCCGTTTTACCAGAAATTCACCCGCAGGGTCTTCGTGTCAAACTGCAACGGATGATATTAAAGTGACGGTTTCCAGAACCCCAACGGGTTCAAATGCGGGAACTTCTCAAAACTTAGTTTGCGGAGCAACCTCAACTACTTTAGCAGGTAATGTTCCAGCGGTCGGGAAAGGGCGTTGGACACAAGTCTCGGGACCAAGTATTGCAACTTTTGCCAATCCTTTTCAAAATAACACCCCAGTAAGTAGTTTAATACCAGGGAATTATACTTTCAGATGGACCATCAGCGGTGGCCCGAATTGTCCCGTAAATACGGCCACGGTTTCCGTAATCGTTCGCCAGCCACCATTAGCCAACGCAGGTGTTGACCAATTAAATACTTGTTACGGAAATGGGTTACAATTAGATGCAACCCCTGCTTTGAATAATCAATTAGGAACTTGGTCGGTTTCGAGTCAATCTCCTTCGGGGGCAGCTCCGATTTTTTCTAATGTCACTGACCCAAAGGCAAAACTTCTGAATTTATTACCAAATACTTCTTACACTTTACAATGGACAGTAACAAGTCCAGGGCAGACGGGGGGAGTTGGTTGTACAGATTCGCAGGATTTCATGGTTACCACCACTACAGCATTGATTGGAACTGAACAAGCAAATGCAGGTGCAGATATTTGCGTTCCAGCAGGACAAACCACCATAACGCTGGGAGCAACCGCACCAGTGGGTCTTAAAGTAACGGGTGCTTGGGCGGTAGTAACAAAACCTTCGGGTTCGCCAGCAGTTGTGTTTAATCCAAACAATACCCAAAACAACGCTCAGGCTACTAATCTGGTGATTGGTAATTATGCTTTAGTTTGGACATTGACGGATTCAACGGGGGATTGTTCTTCGAGTGATACTTTAAAAATAACGGTCAATTCAGTACTCCCAACGGCTTCGGCAGGCAGTACACAAAATCTTTGTGACAACTCAACCACACTTGCTGCAAACAGTGCTGGGGCGGGGACGGGTACTTGGACACAAATATCGGGACCGTCACAAGCAAATATTATCAATATAAATTCACCAACTACGGCAATAAATTCTTTAATCCCAGGTGCTTATGTTTTCAGATGGACGATTAGTAATGGCGTTTGTTCAAATACGAGTTTTTCTAATGTAACGATTAATGTCTCCGACCTTATTTCGACGGCAAATATTGCGGATCCAAGCATACAGGTTTGTCCAACAAGTACCAGTGTAAATCTTTCTGCCGACCCTATTAATGCTGCCAGTCAGGGAACATGGTCAATCATTGGGAATGCTCCATCAGCAGTTGCTTTTTCTTCAATAACGAATCCAAATACGACCGTAGGTGGTTTAGTACAAGGCAATTATAAATTCAGATGGACAGTTTCGGGGGGTGCAAATTGCCCTACAACGTTTGATGAGATTGATGTTTTTGTACAAGAAGCATCTAATGGAAAATTTGATTTGAATGTATGTTTGAGTAATTCAGTAAATTTAACAGGTAATGGACCGTCGGGAACTTGGTCTTATGTTTCTGGACCAAACACGCCAACGATTACGCCAACTGGTTCACCATCAAATGCGGCAAATGTTACGGATTTAATTTCTGGACAGTACGTTTTTAGTTATACAATTATAAAAAATCCAAACGCTACGAGTTGCCCAGCACCAACAGCAGACCCTGTTACGGTGAATGTTTCAGCCGCTGGAAGTACACCAAATGCGGGTGCTGATAAACAAATTTGTGAAGGCACTGCCATTAGTTTAAATACTGGAGACATCACACCCAATCCAGTGCCAGGTGGACAAGCAGGTTTATGGACGATTTTATCGCAACCAACGGGCTCTTCAAATGCAACTTTAAGTAATGCGACTTCTCCAAACGGAACGTTAAATATTGGCTCTACGGATAAGTACGGCTTATATTTATTGAAATGGACGATTACGAATGGTACTTGTGTAATTGGTGATGAGGTAAGAATTGAGAATTTTCAAACGCCCACGGTTTCTAATGCTGGCGTTGATAAAACGGTGTGTCCTCCAACGGTGAAAATGACGGCAAATGTGCCAACCGTTGGACAAGGTTTCTGGACATTGGTTTCAAAAACTCCTGTATCTTTACCAACGCCAACGATTCAAAATCCGCAAGTTGCCACCACTGCTATTACAGGTTTGGATGCCTCAGGTAGCTACGTTTTCAGATGGACAATCTCAAACGGACCTTGTGCAGTTTCATTTGATGATGTTACGATAAATGTGCCAGATCCTGCACCAACAACTTCTCTTGCAGGAATTGACCAAACGATTTGTAATGGAACGGCTGCCAATATTTTTGGAAACACGCCAACGGTAGGAACTGGTCTGTGGTCAACCACAACCGATTCGCCTTATTCCGTATTTTCACCCGCCGATGGAACAAGTCCTGCAACGACGGTTTTGAGTCTTACGCCAGGAACGTATAAAGTTATTTGGACGATAACTTCTGGCATTTGTATTTCTCGTGATACGTTGATTATTAGAAATTTAGCTATTCCAAGTACTTCCAATGCAGGAGTTGACCAAATCGTTTGTCAGTTTTCGCCAGTAAATCTAAACGCCACAGTTCCAACTGCTGGTACTGGAATTTGGACGGTTGTTTCAAAACCAGCCGCTAACCCAGATCCAACATTTTTATCGTCAACTTCACCAACTTCGCAAGTGGTTGGAACGGATTTAGGTCAATATGTTTTCCGCTGGACAGTTACAACGGGCGTAGGTTCAATCAACGATTGCCAGACTTCTATTGATGACATTACTATAAATATTGTTGTAGCCCCAACGCCAGCCATTGCAGGACCAAGTCAAACAATTTGCGAAGGTTCAACCTTGACTTTGGCAGGAAATACACCAACGGTTGGCACTGGAACGTGGTCGAAAGTGGCAGGCCCATCGGGAAGTCCAGAAGTTATTACGAACGTAAATTCTCCAAATACAACTGTAACAGGTTTACTTGCAGGTACTTATAAATATCGTTGGACAATTGGAGCTTCAGGAAATTGTACTTCTTTTGATGAAATGACGGTAGTGGTTCGTCCAAGACCTACTCTTTCAACCGCAACGCCTACGTGCGTGGGTGGGGCAGCAACGGGTAGAATTACCATCACAGGGGCAACCAATCCAACGGGTGGAACTTTGAATTATGCCTTGAATGCGGGTGCATTTCAAGCATCAAACATTTTCAGCAACGTAGCGAATGGAACTTATACCATCACGATAAAAGATGTGGCAACGGGCTGTACAAATGCCACAACTGCCAGTGTAAATTGTAGTGATAATCCAGTAATTGGAGTTGCAAAATCTACCACAAATGCAACCTTGGTAACGCCTGGCGTTTATGATGTGCCTTACACGATTACGGTTAAGAATTTAGGTAATGTTGCCTTATCGAATGTGCAAGTGGTTGATAATTTGAATACAACTTTTTCAAGTCCTATCACTTACTCAATTGTATCAAAATCAACGACTTCTCCTTTAACAATCAATAATTTATTTGATGGAAATACCAATCAGAATCTTTTAACCTCGGGTTCATCGACTTTAGCCATTGGAGCAACACAAACAATTACTTTTACGGTTAGAGTTAATCTGAATGGTTCAACCCAAACACTTTTTAATAACTCAGCCACGGCAGGAGCAACCAACTCAGCAGGAACAACGAGTTCACCTGCTGACGTTTCAAATAATGGTGGAACGAGTGCGATTGACCCAAATAATAATGGAAATCCAAGAGAATTTGGTGAAGATACTCCAACACCAGTAACGATTACCAACGGAAATATTGGCGTTGCAAAGGCCGCTGGAACGCCAGTTAAGGTTTCTGAGGGTGTTTACGATGTGCCATATACAGTTGTGGTAAAAAATATTGGAAATGTGACGCTCACAGGCGTTCAAGCAACGGATGATTTGACGACCACTTATCCATCTCCAACCACTTTTACGATTTCACAAACCCCACAGACATTAGCCCCATTTGCCCCAGAAGCCACTTTTAACGGAAATTCAGTTAAAAATCTCTTGTTGGTAAACGGTACAAATACGTCCACGTTAACGGCTGGACAATCTCGTACAATCACGTTCACGGTTCGGGTAACTTTGAACGGTTCAACGCAAACGACTTTTATTAATCAGGTTACCGCATCGGGGATAAATCCTTCGGCAATAACGGTGACGGATTTATCGAATAATGGAACTGACACCGCCATCGACCCAAATTCAAATGGATTTGCGGGAGATAATGGTGAAAATACGCCAACACCCGTAGTGATTTCTAATCCAATTATTGGCGTGGCAAAATCGGTGGTGGGAACGCCTACTTTGCAAGCAGATGGAAGTTATAATGTTGTTTACCAAATAATTACGAAAAATTTTGGAAACGTAACTTTGAATAACGTTCAAGTAACGGAGAATTTAGCAACTACTTTTCCTTCGCCAATTACTTATAACGTTACTGCAAAGTCAGGTGCGGCTGATATTAATTCAGGATTCTTAGGTACGCCATCGGCTCAAAATCTCTTGACAGGTTCGGGGACATTAGCGGCCAATACCAGCAATACCTATTCATTTACGGTAAATATAAAATTAAATGGTTATACAGGAAGCAATACTTTCTTGAATAACGTAATCGCCTCTGGTACAGGCACATCGGGTGGAACTACGAGTGATGTTTCTAATAATGGAACGGATGCAACTCCACTTGGAAGTACGCCAACACCCGTAACAATTCAAAATCAAGCGGATTTAAGTTTAGAAAAAACGGTCTCTAAAGCCACACCGAATGTAGGGGAGATAATTACTTATACCATTACTGTTACGAATGGAGGACCAAACACGGCTACGAATGTGGAAGTGAAAGATGTTTTGCCAGCTGGTTTACAATTTGTAAGTTCTTCAACGCTAACAAATGTTTCAGGAACCTTGACAGGAACAATTCCAACGATTGCGGTAAATGGTTCAGTATCAGTTACTTTTGATGCAAAAGTATTGGTTTCGGGATTGACAACTAATGCTGCTGAAGTATCAAAAGCCGATCAACCCGATTCAGATTCTCCGCATGGAAATGGTACTGGAAATGCTGAAGACGATAGAGGTTCGGTGGATATTAATGCTCAACAAGCTGATTTGAGTTTAACAAAAACGGTTTCAAATCCCAATCCAAACGTCGGTTCAAATATTACATACACGATTACGGTTTCAAATGCGGGTCCTTCAACGGCTACAAATGTGCAGGTGAGGGATATTTTGCCAACGGGTTTGACGTTTGTATCCTCTTCAAATTTCACCAATACATCAGGAACATTAGTATCAAATAATATTGCTTCGATTGCTTCGGGTGCTTCAACAACTTTAACTTTTGTAGCAACCGTTACGCAAGCAGGCAGTATTTTGAATAAAGCGGAAGTTAGTAAATCTGACCAATTTGATCCTGATTCTCAACCAAATACAGGAACAAGTGATGGTCAGGATGATACAGGAGGGGTTCTGATTGGTGGTCAACAAGCGGATTTGAGTTTACAAAAATCGGTTTCAAACACGAATCCAAATGTGGGGGATATTGTAACTTATTCGATTACAGTTTCAAATGCAGGACCTTCAACGGCCACCAATGTTTCGATTCAAGATATTTTACCAGCGGGTTTACAATTCATATCATCAGCAACTTTAACGAATACATTAGGCACATTGACCAACACAACACCCATGACGGTTTTGGTTGGAACGCCCGTTAATTTAACATTCACGGCAAGAATATTAACGCCAAGTTCTAACACTTTAATTAATATAAATAATAAAGCAGAGATAAAAACTGCTGATCAATTCGACCCTGATTCTCAACCAAATACAGGAATAGCCGACGGTCAAGATGATACCGATGATGCACCGCTAATCATTCAAACTGCCGATTTATCTTTATCTAAAAATGTGAGTCCATTGTCCGTAAATGTGGGTGATAATGTAACGTATAGCATAACGGTAAGCAATGCAGGAGCGAACACTGCAACTAATGTGGAGGTAAAAGATTTATTACCTGCGGGATTAACTTTTGTTTCAAGTAGTGATTTCACAGCTTCTGGACAAACCCTTACGGCAAGTGGATTAACCGTTGCTTCGGGAACGTCTCGGACTTTGACTTATATCGCCAAAGTTACCACATCGGGAGCTTTGAGAAATGTGGTAGAAATTACAAAATCTGACCAATATGATATTGATTCTCAGCCTAATACCGGAACAACCGATGGACAAGATGACACGGATGATGTTACGGTTGCAGGAAAATTAGCGGATTTAAGTTTAGTGAAAACAGTAGATAAGTCGGTTGTAAACCCTAACGAAATTGTTACGTTTACGATTACCGTTTCTAATGCAGGACCAAACGCCGTGACGGCTGGAACAATCTCGGATGCCTTGCCTTCAGGATTAGAATTTGTAAGCTCTTCTACTCTCACGAACAATGCAGGAACATTAAGCGGAACGTTTACAAACCTCCAACCAAATACCAGTTTGGCTTTCACTTTCCAAGCAAAAGTTACGGGAACTGGAACGATTACGAATAAAGCTCAAGTTGCCAGTAGTGATGTGCCAGACCCAGATTCTACCCCAAATAATGGCGTTGATAATGGAGAAGATGATACTGAAAATGAGGCAATTAGAGTTCAACAAGCGGATTTGGAATTAACCAAAACGGTATCGAAAGCCAATCCAAATGTGGGCGAGAATATCACTTACACAATTACGGTTGTGAACAAAGGAACGGATAATGCAACGAACGTAAAAGTCAAAGATATTTTACCAGCAGGATTAACTTTTGTTAGCAGCATTGATTTTGTAAATACCTCTGGAACGTTAATTTCAAATAATATTGCTTCTATCACTTCGGGCGGTCAAAAAGTTTTGACTTTCGTAGCAACCGTTACGCAGGCAGGAAGTATTTTGAACAAAGCAGAAGTTTTCGCATCTGACCAATACGACCCTGATTCTCAACCAAATACAGGCACTGCCGATGGACAAGACGATACGGGCGGCGTTCTAATTGGTGGACAACAAGCGGATTTGAGTTTGACAAAAGCTGTTTCAAACGCAACGCCAAATGTAGGAGATAATATAACTTATACTATCACGGTTTCAAATGCAGGCCCAAGCACCGCAACGGGCGTAGAAGTACGTGATGTATTGCCTACGGGGCTGACTTTTGTAAGTAGCCCAGATTTTATAAATACTTCTGGAACTTTAACTAATTCAACTCTATTAACAGTAGTCGTTGGAACGCCAAAAGTATTGACTTTTATTGCGAACGTTACTGGTAATCAAGCCATTAATAACAAAGCTGAAATTTCAAAAGTAGATCAGTTCGACCCAGATTCTCAACCAAATACAGGAACAGAAGACGGTCAGGATGATACAGGAAATGTCATTATCACACCAAAATTATCAGATTTGAGTTTAACGAAAGCCGTTTCAAATACAGCCCCAAATGTTAATTCAAACGTAACTTATACCATAAATGTAACCAATGCAGGTCCGGATATTGCCACCAATGTTGAGATAAAAGACGTGTTGCCAGCGGGTTTACAATTTGTTTCAACAGGAAGTACAGATTTAATTAATACTTCGGGAACTCTCACAGGGACAACCTCATCAATTGCGGTTGGGGCTACAAAATCATTTACTTTCATTGCAAAAGTATTGACATCAAGTCCGATTTTGAACAGAGCTGAAGTCAGTAAGAGTGACCAATTTGATATTGATTCACAGCCCAACACTGGCACCGAAGACGGTCAGGACGATACAGGCGGTGTTTTAATTGGCGGTCAACAAGCAGATTTGAGTTTGACAAAAGCAGTTTCCAACAACACTCCAAACGTTGGTGATAACGTAACATATACGATTATAGTAACCAATGCAGGCCCAAGTATCGCTACGAATGTAGAAGTAAAAGACGTATTACCAGCAGGATTGCAATTTGTTTCGAGCAGTGATTTTATAAACCTTTCTGGAACATTATCAGGACAAATTTCAAGTTTACCAGTAGGAAATCAAACGCTTACTTTTATTGCAAAAATTACTGGCAATCAATTAATTACCAATAAAGCAGAAATCTCAAAATCTGACCAATTCGATCCAGACTCTCAATCAAATACAGGTACAGAGGACGGTCAGGACGATACAGGAAATGCGGCTTTAACGCCAAAAATAGCAGATTTAAGTTTAACGAAAGCAGTTTCTAAAACGAATCCAAACGTTGGGGAGAATATTACTTATACGATTACAGTTAAAAATGATGGTCCAGATGCGGTGACAAATGTTCAAGTAAAAGACGTTTTACCAACTGGACTGACCTTCGTTAGTAGTAGCGATTTTATCAATACAGTAGGCGTTTTATTCTCGAATAACATTCCAATTATTTCTGCCAACGGCATCATTAATCTGACTTTTGTGGCAAAAGTTACGCAATCAGGTGCCATTTTGAATAAAGCTGAAATTAGCAAGTCTGATGTTTATGATATTGATTCTCAACCAAATACAGGAACGGAAGACGGACAGGATGATACAGGTGGTGTCTTGATTGGTGGACAACAAGCGGATTTAAGTTTGCAGAAAACGGTTAGTAACACAACGCCAAATGTAGGTGATGAAATAGATTACACCATCACCGTTTCTAATGCTGGACCTTCAACGGCTACGGGCGTGGAGGTGAAAGATATTTTACCTTTTGGTTTACAATTTATTGGAAGTACGGATTTTGTAAATACATCAGGGACATTGACTGCATCAAATTTGACGATTGCGGTTGGTACGCCAAAAACGCTAATATTTAGAGCAAAAGTGACCGCTCCGAGTGTGATTATTAATAAAGCAGAAGTTTCAAAATCAGACCAATTTGACCCTGATTCTCAGGTAAATACCGGAACGGAAGATAGTCAGGATGATACCGATGATGCTCCTATTACGCCTCAAGTGGCAGATTTGAGTTTGAAGAAATTAGCCACACCATTGTCGGCAAATGTTGGCGATGTGATTACCTACACAATTCAAGTTAGCAATGCAGGAATTTCAACGGCCACGAATGTGGAGGTGAAAGATATTTTGCCAGCAGGTTTAACTTTGGTAAATGCGGGTAATTTCACGAATAATGCAGGAACATTGACCGCTACGATTCCAAGTTTGGCGGTGGGTGTTACGCAAAATTTGACTTTCACGGCAAGTTTAAATCAAGCAGGAAATGTTACAAATGCTGCCCAAATAACGAAGTCAGATCAGTTTGACCCAGATTCTCAACCAAATACGGGAACGACAGACGGTCAAGATGATACCGATCAAATAACGGTGGGTGGAAATTTAGCGGATTTGAGTTTGATAAAAACCGTTGATAAGGCAGTCGTGAATCCGAATGAAAATGTTGAATTTACGATTGTGGTAACGAATGCAGGACCAAGTGCGGTTGCCACGGCTTCTATCAGAGACGTTTTACCTTCGGGATTACAGTTTGTTAGTTCGTCGACGCTTGCAAATGCAGGGGGAACATTGACTGGACAAGTATTAAATTTAGGCGTAAATCAGAGCCAAACATTCAAATTTATTGCGAAAGTTACGGGTACTGGTAAGATTACTAATAATGCAGAAATTACATTCAGTAGCGTTCCAGACCCAGATTCATCTCCCAACAACGGGATTCTGAATGGTGAAGATGATACGGATTCTACGAGTGTACGAGTGCGTGTGGCGGATTTGAGTTTACAGAAATTCGTGAGCAATGCCAACGTTAATGTGGGTGATGAAGTTGAGTTTACGTTGTTGGTAAATAATGCTGGAACGGATGCGGCGAGCAATGTGCAAGTTCGGGATGTTCTACCTGCGGGACTACAATTTACAAGTAGCACCGACTTTACAAATACGTCTGGTGTATTGTTGTCAAATAATATTGCAACAATTCCAGTAAATGGTTCAACGACTTTAAAATTCAAGGCAAGAATTACCTCTTCTGGAACGATTACAAACAAAGCAGAGATAACAAAATCAGATCAATTCGACCCAGATTCTCAGCCAAATACAGGAGTAAATGATGGTCAGGATGATGTAGGGGCAGTTTCATTGAATGGACAACAAGCAGACCTTTCATTAACAAAAGCCGTTTCAAATACGACTCCCAATGTAGGGGATAATGTCACTTATACGATAGTAGTAACCAACGCAGG
>JAYVIV010000198.1:0-15324 GCA_043769985.1 Arcicella sp. | reverse complement strand
CGGACCAGAATCAAAATTTAGAATTTTTCAGGCTTCAAAAGAGGTAGTAACCGCTGAGATTACTATTCCAATTCCTGTTATTGAGGCGGAGAAAGATAGCCCTTTGGCTAAGATTAAGGAGATTGTTAGGGCGGGTTATTAAAGGTCAGGTTGTCAGGAATTTTAATCAAGCCGTCAGTTTCGTAACAATTTCTTTAAGAGCTTTAAGCGTAGCAAATACTTTGAAAATATCATCGGTAGTTGCAGAAAAATCTTGACTAATACTGTATTCTTTGCCAAGCAGTACCATAAAATACCAATCTCTGCCATTGACATAACAACCATAAACTGGTTTTGAAGGGTCATCATTTAATGACTGCCCTACCAACATGGCTGCCAAGGCTTGTCCAGCAGGGTCGCCATTAGGGTCGAGTTCTTTTTTATACTCTTGAAATGCAAAATAGGGGGTTTCTGGTTCTCGTCTGCCAGCGGAAACAATGCCATCGGGCTTGCCAAAAAGTTGATATTCACCTACTTGACCTTGTAGATAGCGTTGTGAATAGTGATTAAATTTTTTATTTGAAAAATTGACCAGTGTAAATATTGGACCAATGAAATGAGAATCTAATTCATATTCATTCCAATCATGGATATTGAAGTTTAGTACGCTACGAAGGTGTAAAAGGGACTCCTCTTCAAAAGCTGATGGCACACTTGGCGTAGCCAACCAACTATCCAAAGCAGGGAGGGTATCTATTTGTTCAATACCGAAGGTTTTTTCTAAAAATTTAAGATTACAATCTTTAAATGATTTTTCCATTTCCGTATATTTTTTGCCATTAGTTTTCACAAAGTTAAACAAAACAAAAACAATAAGTAGTTGTTGGTATTTCGATGTTTGATATTCGGAGCTTAATTATCTGAAGATCATCAATTTACAGTAAAATATAATGTCGTTTAAATAGTAATGACTACTTAATTACTGACTTCACAACTTTCCATTGCCTTTGTGGAAAAGATAAAATAGCAATCAAATTATGGTTTGTATAGATAAAACGAAATTAACAGTAAACCAAAAAATAATGAAAGCTCTAATCGTAGATGACGAACGTTTGGCAAGAAATGAACTAAAACGCTTGCTCGAAAATTTTCCTAAAATCAATATCGTGGGTGAAGCAGCCAATGCTGATGAAGCAGTGGTATTGATTGACCAATTGCATCCTGACCTACTTTTCTTAGATATTCAAATGCCAGGTAAAACAGGTTTTGACCTCCTGACCGACCTCGAAGGCTACGTTCCCGAAGTCATTTTCACGACTGCCTACGATGAATATGCGATTAAGGCTTTTGAATTCAATGCCCTCGATTACCTCCTAAAACCCATCGAATTACACCGACTTTCGGAAGCCGTTCAGAAGGTTGAGGAGGAGTTTGATCGACAAAAACAGCTTACTGAAACCAATAAAGAAAACACCACCGTTCTATCAGAAAATGATCAAGTTTTTGTGAAAGATGGCGAAAAATGTTGGTTCGTTCGTTTGGGAAATGTGCGTCTGTTTGAATCTATGGGCAATTATGTCCGTTTATACTTTGACGACCAAAAGCCATTGGTTCTGAAATCTCTGAATGCTTTGGAGGATAGATTAGATTCAAAAATATTCTTCCGTGCCAACCGTAAGCACATTATTAATTTGAAATATATCCAAAAAATTGAGCCTTGGTTTTCGGGTGGTTTGCAAGTAACGTTGAAGGAAAGCGGTGATAAAATTGAAATTTCACGCCGTCAAGCCATTCGATTTAAGGAGTTGTTGAGTTTGTAAGATTATCAGGTTTCTAAAAAATGGCTTAGACAAACGTCCAAGCCATTTTTCATTTAGAAGATAACAACCTCAAAAATAGTCCGTAATTTTACCGAAAAATAAGAATCTTATGAAGCAAATATTTTGCGTATTGTTACTATTGATTTTAGTAATATCTTGTAATTCAGAAAGTAAAATACAACAAACTAAGAAATATTTTGACTTAAAAGGGTTAATAGAAAAGCAAATCAAGATTTTGAATGCTCAAAAACCTATAGTTGAAAAGTCAATTATGATAGCTGATAGTGCTGAAAATCAATTTGTAAATACTATTGATTGGGCGAAGGAATTAGAATTATTTATACAGGCGGATTTGAATAAACCAGCCTTTGTTCAGAGTTATCAAGTTGATAGTTCTTCAATGGGTGTAAGATATACTTTGAAGAATACCGAAAAATTACCCGTGAAATATTTGAGCATGAGAAGAATAGGAGAGGATGGTATTAGTATTGAAGCATTTATGAGTAATGATAATTATCTATATCAAACAGAAAGAACTCTAAAGTTTTTTTTAAGAAATAGTCAAATTGTTGATTATCAGATAGATGGATTTCAGAAAATTGTTTTCGGGGATAAGAAAGTTTTCAGAATTAAAGGAATAATTCAACAATGATTTTTAGATTTTTCAAGAAATTAATTATTCTGTTAGTTATGCTTTCTTTGAGCATATTTTTCCTTGATTATATAGTGGATAAGGGTCTGCGTAAATCACGGAATACGTATTTTGCCAATTGGAATGATTTGTATAATTCCAAGATTAACGCTGACCTATTAATTATGGGTTCTTCAAGGGCAGAATTTCATATTTCTCCAAAAATTTTAGACTCATTATTGACTTTAAATTCTTATAATTTAGGGCTTTCAGCATGGCATTTTGATATGCAATACGCTCGATTTAGGATGTATTTGCAACACAATGAAAAGCCAAGATACATTATTCAAAATGTTGATATTTATGGATTCTCGAAAAGGACAGATGTGGCTGATGCTGTGCAATTTCTACCTTATATTCAAGATACTATTATTCAAAATGTGATACATAAACACAAAGGAGAATTTGATATTTATCAACAAAATATTCCTTTACTAAAGTACAAAACTCAGCAAAAAATAGCATTTGAAGGATTTTTAGGATTTATGGGCTTTTCAAATCTCTACGATACAACCACAAAATTCAAAGGGTACCGTGGAAATAATTATGCATGGAATAACGATTTCGAAAGTTTCAAAAAACGGTATCCAAAAGGAGCAAAGTATAAATTTGATAAGGAAGTAGTTAGGCAATTTAACGAATATTTATCCTTCTGTAAGCGTGAAAACATCAAAGTGATTTTGGTATATGCTCCTGAGTATTTTGAAATTCAGCATTATTACAAAAATAAATCTGAGTTAATAGAATTATGCCAAGAATCTGTTAAAAAATATGATTGTCAATTTTTAAATTATTCCAAGAATTCACTTTGCTATAATCGGAATTATTTCTATAATTCTCAACATTTGAATAAAAAAGGGTCTGAATTATTTTCGTTAGATTTAGCAAAAAAAATGAAGATTTTACTTTGAACATACCTACCTTTTAATAATTTTAACTTTTTTACAACTCCTTCAAGATTGGCTTTTACGCCAAACCGTCGTACTTTTGTCTTTTAATTACCCAGAAAACTTATTTCATGAATATATTAGGAATTTCAGCTTTTTACCATGATTCGGCAGCAACAATCACACAAAATGGAGAAATTATTGCCGCCGCCCAAGAAGAACGCTTCACACGCATTAAACACGACCCCGCCTTTCCAACAAAAGCCGTAGAATATTGTTTGTTGGAATCGGGATTAACTTTAGATAAATTAGATGCTATCGTTTTTTACGATAAGCCGCTCTTGAAATTTGAACGTTTGTTGGAAACTTACTACGCTTTCTCACCAAGTGGACTTCGTTCGTTTTTGACGGCCATTCCCGTTTGGTTAAAAGAGAAAATGTTCTTGAAAAGAATGTTGTATGAAGAACTTTTCAAAATTGGTGAATTCGATAAAAAGAAAGTCAAATTACTCTTCCCTGAACATCACCTTTCGCACGCTGCAAGTGCCTATTATCCTTCACCTTTTGAAGAATCTGCCGTGCTTACCATTGATGGTGTAGGCGAGTGGGCAACTGCTTCAATTTGTCATGGAAAAGGAAAAGATATGACTATTTTGAAGGAATTACAATTCCCTCATTCGTTAGGTTTGCTGTATTCTGCCATTACTTATTTTGCGGGTTTCAAAGTGAATTCGGGGGAATATAAATTGATGGGATTGGCTCCTTATGGTGATCCAAATTCAGCCAACACTTTGCGTTATGCAGATATTATTCGCACGAAACTCATTGATATTCAGCCAGATGGTTCAATCTGGTTGAATCAAAAATATTTTGATTACGCTACGGGTCTAAGGATGGTGAAAGATAAAGAATGGGAGAAACTTTTTGGTTTTGCCCGTCGTGAATCTGAAACAAATCTGCAACCCGAACACTGTGATTTTGCTTTGGCGGCTCAAATTGTGACCGAAGAAATCGTTATTCTTATGGCAAAAGAAGCTAAACGTCTAACAGGTTCTGATAACATTTGTTTGGCGGGTGGTGTTGCCCTCAATTGCGTGGCAAACGGAAAATTACAGAATGCAAAAATCTTCAAAAATGTTTATATTCAACCTGCCGCAGGTGATGCTGGTGGTGCTTTGGGTGCTGCTTTAGTGGGTGAATATATTTATTTCGGACAAGAACGCAAGGTTGATATAAATGCCATTGATTCAATGAAAGGCTCATATTTGGGACCTGAATTTTCGGATGTGGACACTCGTTTGATGGCGAAAAGGTACAACGCCGTTTATACTCATTACGAAAATTTTGAACAATTAGCCTCAAAGACCGCTACTGCTTTGGCGGACGGAAACGTAGTTGGTTGGTTTCAAGGACGCATGGAATTTGGTCCACGTGCTTTGGGTGGACGTAGTATTTTGGGAGATGCACGTAACGAAGAAATGCAGAAGAAATTGAACCTCAAAATCAAGTATCGTGAAGGGTTTAGACCCTTTGCACCTTCGGTTTTGGCGGAAGATGCGGCTGAATATTTTGAATTAGAAGGCAATTCTCCGTATATGTTGTTGGTTCATAACGTTCAAGAAAAACGCAGAAAAACCTTACCAGAAAATTATCGTGCCTTGCCTTTGATGGAGAAATTATACTATCTCCGTTCGGATTTGCCTTCAATTACCCACATCGATTTTTCAGCTCGAATTCAAACAGTTCATCAAGAAACCAACCCAAGATATTGGACTTTAATTAATGAATTCAAGAAGCAAACTGGTTATGGTTTGGTCGTAAATACCAGTTTCAACGTACGTGGCGAGCCTATCGTATGTACCCCAGAAGATGCTTATAAATGCCTTATGCGTACGGAAATGGACTTTCTGGTTGTGGGTAATTTTATTTTCGATAAAAGAGATCAACCAGAATGGGCAGAAAAAGATGATTGGAAAGATGAGTTTAAATTGGATTAAGCTATGAATATTTTCCGTATCATATTTTTGCTTTTGTTGTTGTGCGTTCTTGGATTTACGGGATTGCTTGTAATTGATTTCCTGAAAGGCGATGGCAACGGAATTGTGGCAGGAATTAGTTTTGCTCCACTTGCTAAATACACATTTTATCTATTTTTAGCCTATTCATTTTGGTATGCTTTCAAAAAGAAAATCGGTTGGTTGCAAAACATTGTAATGTCGGGTTTGATGTTGGTTTTAACCATCTTATTTTTGGAATGGATTTGTGGCGTGATGTTGAAAAGCCAAGCTCATAATGCTCCCAAAATTGAAGGACCCACGCACTCCATGATGTTTGATAAGGATTTGGGTTATAAACCAAAACCTGATACTTCTCACGTTGGCACAAGAACGAAAGACGGAAAGATTATTTACAGTATCAATTATTCAACTGATGCTAATAGTCTGAGAATTACACCTTTAGATACGACAAAACCTCGAACAAAATACGCTCAATTTTACGGTTGTTCGATGACATTTGGCGAAGGAGTGCAGAGTAACGAAACGATGTCTTACTTTTTTGGAGAGTACGATAGCACATATAGACCGTATAATTTTGCATACAGCGGTTATGGTCCGCATCAAATGTTAGCACGTTTAGAGACTGAAAATTCCAAAAAAGTCGTTAAAGAAAATACTGGCACAGGTTTTTACATTTACATTAATGACCACGTAAATAGAGTGTTGGGAACGATGACAAATTATGGTTATAATGGAGGTCAAGCACCTTATTATCACCAAGTTGATGGTCAGTTGAAACACGATGGTTTATTTAAGGAAGGAAGAAAAGTGAGGAGTTGGATTTTTGAGCAATTATTGAAAAGTAATATTCTCAAATTATTCAAAATAGGGTATCCTTTTAAGATTACAGAACAAGATTACGAACTGACTGCCGAGGTCATGGCAGAGGCTTCGAGAGACTATAAAAAGCAATTTGGGAATGATGATTTTTATGTAATTATTTATCCAACAACGGTAGATAGTTCGTTGATTATTAATCTCTTGAAGCAAAAAGGTGTAAAAGTTTTAGACTACTCAAACCTTTTTAATCCGCTTGAAAAAGGATATGCTATTCCAGATGATGAACACCCAACGGCATTGGCAAATGAGATTTTAATTAAACAATTAGTAAAAGATATAAATTAACACGAATATGGATTTTTTAACAGACCTTTTTAGTTTTTTGAAAGAGCGTAAAAAATGGTGGCTCTTACCCGTAATTTTTGTATTATTATTAATCGGTGTCCTCATCGTTATCGGTGGTGGTTCAGCTATTGCTCCATTTATTTATACATTATTTTAAAAAGGCGGTAGGCAATAAGCGGTAGGCAATAGGCAATATAAAGTGCTTATTGCTTACAGCTTATAGCCTGTTGCTTACTGCATACATGAAAAAAGAAAAAACGATTGAAACCATGCTCGTCATCACGGTGGGAATGTTGGTATTATATTTTGTGTTTAGAGAAAAGACTTGGGGAAATTATTTCCTTACGGCATCATTAATATTTGGCTTAGTTGGCGTTTTCTCTAATTTTTTGAGCGAAAAAGTTGCTTGGGCATGGGGAAAATTTGCCCATATTTTAGGCACATTTAATTCTTATGTATTGTTGTCAATTGTTTTCTTTGTATTCTTAACACCTGTGGCCTTTTTGTATAAATTGACTCGCAAAGATACTTTGAAGTTGAAAGCTCAAAAAGATGGTACAGTTTACGAAGAACGCAACCATTTATACGTGCCAAAAGATTTAGAAAATGTTTGGTAGAATTGTAGGTTTTAGGTGTTCGGTGTTAGTTCCCTAATCCCCAACCCCTAACCCCTAATCCCTAACAATAATGATTAAAATTTTAATACCTCTTTATAACGATTGGGATGCTCTTGATTTACTGCTACTTGAAATCAAAAAGAGCGTTTCTGCTGAATTATTCCCCAAACTTTCCTTCGTCATTGTTGATGATTGCTCATCAATACCCTGTGAAATTCAACAATTTTCTGGTTATAATTTATCAATCATTCGGCTTTGGCGTAATGTAAGTCATCAAAAAGCAATTGCTTTGGGGCTTTCATACTTATCGCAAGAAACTGATTTTGAGAAGGTTATTGTTATGGATTCAGATGGTGAAGATAGTCCTTCGGATATTGAGCGTCTTTATAATGCTTCATTAGGACAACCTGATAAAATTATCTTTGCCCAACGTGCCAAACGTAGTGAAGGATTGGTTTTCAGAATGGGCTATTCCATTTATAAACTGCTCTTCGGATTGTTGACGGGAAAGGTGATTGAATTTGGAAATTTTAGCATTTTACCTTTCCGACAAGCCAAAAGATTAGCTTACGTTTCAGAGATTTGGAATCACTTTCCAGGGGGAATTATTCGCTCAAAATTGCCCTATGTTGCCATTCCAATTGAACGTGGAGTAAGGCTGGCAGGCAACTCAAAAATGAATTTTGTGTCTTTGATTTTGCATGGTTTGAGTGCGGTTTCGGTTCATTTAGATACGGTTGCAGTGAGAATTTTAATTGGGTCGTTATGGATGACTGCCATGGCAGGTCTGGGAGCAATTATTGTATTGATTATCAAGGTACTATCTCCCGAAAATGCTTCTCCAGGATGGGCAACAACGCTCATAACTGCTTCTATTATCATCATTTTACAAGCCTTATTGAGTTCCTTATTCCTTATCTTTACGGTCTTGAATTATCGTACACAAAAGCATTTTATACCTGCCAAAGAATATTCTGATTTTATTGAAAAAGTAGAAACCTTATGAAATTAAGCGTCGTAATACCTGCCTATAACGAAGAGGAATCTCTTCCAGAAACATTACGTTCATTATATGAAACGCTGGTCAAATATCAAATTGACCACGAAATTTGTGTGACTAATGATAATTCAAAAGATAATACAGAAGCGGTTTTACAGACTTTACAGAAAGAAATACCAACTTTAGTTTACTTCACCAATAAAGGTCCCAATGGATTTGGATATGCTATTAGATACGGTTTAGAGCGTTTCACGGGTGATTGTGTGGCAGTAATGATGGCGGATATGTCGGATTCACCAGAGGATTTAGTGAAATATTACAAAACCATGATTGAGCAGGATGTCGATGCGGTTTTTGGGAGCAGATTCATCAAAGGTGGGGCAGTTTATGATTATCCGAAAGTAAAATTACTCATCAATCGTGTATCAAATTTTGTAGTAAAAATACTGACGGGTATAAAAACAAATGATACAACAAATGCCTTTAAATTATACAAAAGAGAGACCATTGAAGGCATAAAACCTTTCATGTCGGCACACTTTAATTTAACTGTTGAATTGCCTTTAAAGGCTTATGTTAGAGGATATTCCTACACGGTTGTGCCAAACAGTTGGCAAAATAGAAAATACGGAAAATCAAATTTGAAGATAAAAGAAATGGGCAGTCGTTATTTGTTTATTTTGTTATACTGCATGATTGAGAAATCATTTTCGAGAGGGGATTATATGAAGAAGTGAGTTTGAAAATGGCACATATCACATAAACAAATGCCGTAATTCAGAAACTTGGAAGATGGCGAATGTTAAAACTACGCCCCAAAATACCGCAAAAACCAACATCGCAAATAAGATTTTTGGAATCGGAACTTTGAAAGAAAGAGCCAATAATGTTCCTCCTATGGGCGTAAAAAATAGGGGTGTAAAGCACGCAATTCCCCAAATACCCAATTTTAACCATATCTTTACTGCAAAACGACTTCTCTTTGAAAATAATTTCGGCTTTGTTTTTCGGTAATTACTAATCCATACTTGTACTTGCTTGCCCAAAAATGACATCAGTGTTACCATTAACATCATCCCGATAATTGAGCATATTGCGGTTTCATACCACGTCAAATCCATTACGATTCCAGCAATGGGTCCATTAAAAAATTTTAGTGCAGTCAAAGCAATTACTGTAAAATATTTACCGAATGGCATGGTTTTGGGGTTATGATAGCTAAATAATTATTATCTTGCAAAGGTATTTATCGCAGAGGATTTCGCCCATACTTTTTTAAAAATATGTCCAAAAAACTACTTTTCCTTACTTTATACATTTCTATTTCAATAGGTTACGTATCAAAAGCTCAAAGTGTTTTCGCTCCTTTGAATCAAGATTATTATCATCTTATTGACCGCTATGAAATAAAACGTGGAAAGTTCTCGGAAGGTTTCCACACCACCGTCAAGCCTTACACTCGCAAAGGTATCATACAAATGGTAGATAGTGTTTTAAAAGACCCTTCAATATATTTATCCGACCGTGATATATTCAACCTCGAATATCTTCAGAATGATAGTTGGGAATGGGCAAAACCTGAAACAATTGGTAAAAGCCATAAGCCAATTTGGAACACTTTCTATCAAAGAAAAGCTGATGCGTATTCAACTTCAAACGATGTTTTTGATATTCATATAAGCCCCGTAGTGGATTTTGAAGTAAGTTCACTTGTGGGGCGTGATGAAAAAAGAATGCTTACGTTAAATACCCGAGGAATTGAAATCAGAGGAATGATAAATAAAAAAGTAGGGTTTTATTCTTTTCTGACGGATAATATTGCTCTAATTCCTGATTATGTGAGAGATTACGTGGACAATTATAATCAAAACCAACAACGAATAGCAGGCAGACTTCCTGGTATGCCCAGCGAAGGTTTAACGAAGGAATATAAACAAGATAAAAACAGCACCGATTTCTTTTCTGCAAGGGCTTACATTACTTTTCAAGCCACAAAAAATATTCAATTGCAGTTTGGTCACGACAGAAATATTATTGGAAATGGGTTTCGTTCTATGATTCTTTCAGATAATGCAGCTCCTTATTTATTTTTGAAATTAAACACAAATATTGGGAAGTTTCAGTATCAAAACCTTTTTACGCAATTGGTTTACACGGGCTTTAAACCAAACGACCAAATCTTTCCACGAAAGTATATGTCTTCGCATCATTTGAGTATTAATCTTTCTGATAAATTGAATATTGGTTTTTCAGAAACGGTTGTTTTTCAGCGAGACAGTACCACAGGAAGTGGAATTGATTTGAATTATTTAAACCCTGTAATTTTCTATCGCTTCATCGAAAGTTTTCAAGGAAGTGCCGATAATGCCTTCATAGGTATTGATTTTAAATGGAATTTTGCTAAAAGATTTTCACTTTACGGTCAATTTATGTTGGACGAATTTATTTCCAGAGAGTTCTTTAAATCGAATGGTTATTGGGCGAAAAAATTTGCGGCACAGGCAGGGTTGAAATACATAGATGTGTTAGGCGTTGATAATTTAGACTATCAAACAGAAGTAAACGTTGCTCGTCCTTATACCTATTCTCATTATGACGATGCTAATTATACTCATTATAACCAAAATTTGGCTCATCCTTTGGGGGCAAATTTTTATGAATGGTCGCATATAATTCGTTGGCAACCTTTGAACAAACTGCAGATTATTGGCAGAGTAATTTACGCCAACACGGGCGAAGATAGAATTCTTACTGAAAACTGGGGGAGTAATGTTTTGAAAAATAATGACACTAAAAGTAGAAAAATTCTGTATGATGATTTTTACGGAAATAATATCGGACAAGGCAGAAGTACCGTTACTACTATTTTAGATTTGAGAGCATCTTATCAAATCAAGCATAATCTTTTCATTGAGGCACATTATATGAATAGAAAATATGACAGTGCGGTTGATAAATTAGACTACACAAACACGGTTTCTTCCTTTGGAATTCGCTGGAATATGGCGGCAAGGCAGATGTTTTTTTGAGGGGAAATTACTTGTCCCCATACTCAATCAAAGCCGTAGCAGAAGTTTTAGACTCGTTATGCAGACGGTCGAAAGATGTTACATGATACACATATCCACGAGCTTTTTCAGCCGTTGAATCGGTAAAGGTATTATGTCTTCCGATGTAAAGTATTTTATCAACTCTTTGAAAGTCAGGATTTTCAGCTCTTTCAAAACGATAGACTGCAAAATAAGTATTGTCATTTCCATCACTTGCGGGTTCGCCAGGTTGCCACGTTAAAACTGGATTCCCGATTGGATTTCTGGTAATAAAAACCTTTTGTGGAGCCAATGGAGCAATTTTATCTTTCCATGGCATGGGAGGCACGATGGCGGGTCTTCTGAATAAATCTACTCGTAAAGAATCTTGAAAGCCTCCATAATTTTCAGTCAAAGATTTTGAACTAAAAAATATTCCACCATCAATTTGCTTGAATTGCCTATCCAGACGAATTTGAGAAGGAGCTTCGGTTAAACTCCAACCTGATTTGATTTTATAAATCCCGTGACCAATATACAGATGTCTTCCGAAGGCATTTTCCATCCACCATTTTGATAATTCAATGTATGATACTTTGGGATGTTTGCGGTCAAAATAAATCTGTGGAGCGATATAATCTATCCAACCCTGTTGCAACCAATTACGAGTATCGGCGTATAAATGTCCGTAGGAAGTTTGTCCAGCTTGCGTGCGAGAACCGTTGGGTGTTTGAGGGCTATAATTCTTCCAAACTCCAAAAGGACTAATCCCAAATTTAACATAAGGTTTATTTTTTTTGATGGACTCACTGATTTGGAAGATTAATAAATCAGTATTATTCCTTCGCCAATCTTCAATATCTATAAAGCCACTTCCATACTTTTTAAAAGTCTCAGAATCTTTCAAAATCTGCCCTGTGACTTGGTACGGGTAGAAATAGTCGTCGAAATGAATACCATCAACATCATAATTCTTCACGATTTCTGTGACCACATTTGTGATATAATCTCTAACTTCTGGGATTCCAAAATTCAATAGTTTCTGTCCGTCATACGTCAAAATCCACTCGGGTTTTTGGTTGCTGATATGATCGGGGGTAACACTTGTGGCTTTTCTAAAAGTGGCTCGATTGAGGTTTAGCCAAGCGTGGAATTCTAAGTTACGGTCGTGGGCCTCCGTAATCATAAAACTCATGGGATCATAAAAAGGGTTAGGAAATTTGCCTTGTACACCCGTCAAAAATTCTGACCAAGGTTCAATGCTTCGGGCGTAATAAGAGTCGCAAGCATCACGCACTTGCACCATAACGGCATTGAGATTTGACCGTTTGTGTTCGTCTAAAATTCTGATAAAATCCTTTTTTTGGAGGTCGGAATTATACTGTCCCTTTTGGGGCCAATCAATGTTATCGACGGTGGCAATCCAAGCCGCCCGAAATTCATGTTTGGGCGAATTACTTAACTGACGGTGTTTTTGGCAATAACAGCTTAGGAAAGTAAGCAACGTTAAGAAGCAAGTTTGAATAAATTTTAAGGGCATAATCTTGTAAGGAAAACAAAGCGAATATGCAAGTTATCAAATTTACTCCTCAATTGAAAACATATATCCCACGCCTTTCAAGGTTTTTATATAATGTTCGGGGATTTTTTCACGTAACTTACGAATATGCACGTCAACAGTACGTTCGACCACATACACATCCACACCCCAAACTTTTTCTAATAATTCATCACGATTGAAAACCTTATTTGGGTGTTTTGCCAAGAAAGATAATAATTCAAATTCTTTTTTAGGCATTACTAAATTTACTCCGTTGTTATTGACACTATAATTGGTTCGATTAATAATTAACTGACCAATTTCAATGACCAAATCACTCTCCGTTTGTTGGGTATCCCGCCGCAAAACAGCCTTAATTCTACTCACTAAGGCACGGGGTTTTATGGGTTTTACAATATAATCGTCTGCTCCAACATCAAAGGCTGCAACCTCGGTGTATTCTTCGGCTCGGGCAGTCAGAAAAAGAATGTAAGTGTCCTTAAATTCAGAAATTTGACGTATTTGGCGGGCAGTTTCAATACCGTCTTGTCGGGGCATCATTACGTCCAAAAGAATCAAATCAGGTTTGAAATTTTTAGCCACTTCAACCGCTTGAATGCCATCGTTTGCGGAGGCAGTTTCGTAACCTTCTTTTTTAAGATTATATTCCAATAGTTCGATAATGTCAGGGTCATCATCAACTAAAAGAATTTTAGAAGTCGGTAAGTTGTTGTTTGCCATAGAGAAGTTTGTGATTGTGGTGCAAAGTTACTTAGGTCAATGTTACGGAATTGTTAAATGTGGGTAAATACTTCAAAATCCCAATACCTCACTTCGACCCGACACGCCATTTTCATTAAAAGCTTCAATCACGCAAAAATATTTTTGCCCAACCGTTAAGGCTCTTAATTCCAACGCATTAGGAGCATCTGCCCACACTTGATAGGTTTGATATAATTTCTCTTTGGCAATTCCCCAGAGAATATTATAGCCCACTGCTCCAACTGATTTTTCCCAAGAAATATCTGCATTTCGAGTATCCTGCTGACGTTTCACCATCAAATTCTTGGGAATTTCTGGCGATTTCCCAAAGCCATTCCCAAAAATTCTGAGGTCACTCACCGCCAAATTTCGCATCGGAACGTGGACGTTTTCATACCTGATGTATCTTGCTTTTATGCTTTTGGGCAATTCTACGTAGGCATTTGGGCGATCTTTTCGAGGCTCTTTGGTGTTGTCATAAATTACATCCCATTTTTTGTTATCAGAAGAAGCATAAAACCTGAATTGGGTATAAACTCGCTCTTCATTACTGTCAAAAACATCGGATTTATAATCTGTAAAATTGACTTGTAATGCCTCTACCTCATGCTCTTTTTCCAAATCAATCGTTAATGATTCCCCTTCTTTGTTAGTGTTGGCAACCCAAAAAGTCCTTGGGTTTTCATCCGTTACTTTTTGAGCCGACAAAGTATCTCGAACTGATGAAGCCGAGCATGGTTTTTTGTAGGATAACAACATCCAACCCGTGAATAAGTCATCTTTATTCTCCCATTTCTTGGTGGGTAATTTATGTGGAAAATCACCGAAACGAGTATTAGCAAACATCTGATTATCAGCATCAAAGCCCGTTGGAAACATGGCAATTCTGCGTTCCATTGCCCAATTGACTGCCACCCAAGGCGTGCCTGTATTCCAGAAATTTCCGTAATTATCTTGAAAAGTATTACCATGTCCCGCACCCGTCATAAAGCCGCCAGGTTTATAGGAAATTGGGTTGTAGGGAGCATACGTAAAAGGTCCCAGTGGGTTGTCTCCGAGATACGTTCCGTTGGCATAAACGTTGTATTCAGTGCCTGGAGCACCATATTGCAGAAAATATTTGCCTTTGTGTTTGGTCATCCAAGCTCCCTCTGTAAAAGGTCTAATGGTATCTCTGTGGTCTCTGCCGAAGCGTTCCCAACCGTGATTTTTAGGGTCGAGATAAATCAATCCTTTGTAGGCAGATTTATAGGATAGTTTCTTGCTTTTATCTAACTCCGCTCCAAAAAGTGGGTAAGTATTCGATGAACCCCAATACATATACCATTTGTCTAAATCTTCATCATAAAAAAGGGCAGGATCCCATGGTCCAATGTACTGCGGAAGTCGTGGCAACCAACGATTATAAAACTGCAATTTTCCCTTTTCGGGTTCTGTACTAATCAGGATTGGGCGTTGCTCAAAAGTGGATTGGAACAGATAAAGGGTATCTCGCACCGACATTGCCGCCGGGGCACACATATCTTCAAAGGGCCACATATTCGGTTTTATATATTCCCAATTTATCAGATTTTTAGCGTGCCAATATCCCCCCGAAATTGTTACGAAAAGATAGTACTCTTTCTTATGATTGATGATAACGGGGTCTGCCCCAGAACGGTAGGAAATTTGTTCATTCTGTTGCTCAAAATTATACCGATAGTTAATATCCATCGGATTGCAGTAGGTTTTTTGAGTAAGATTTTGAGCGGATAATTGACTGATTATCAGTAATGTAAACATTAGGAAAGAAATAATTGATTTCATGGATTACATTC
>JAYVIV010000197.1:0-4029 GCA_043769985.1 Arcicella sp. | reverse complement strand
ATAGCAGATTCTACTCTTTGTTCAGATTCTTTGACAGCACCATCGGGCAAACCCACAATGTAGAAATGTTGTCCTTGTCCTTCGCTAACTTCAACGGTGATAATCGTAGCATCAACGCCATGTAAGGCACTTCCGAAGGTTTTGGCAAGCATATTTTTAGCGGTTAAATTGTTAAAATTTTTACTCAAATATACAAAGAATTTTTCCTTGATTCAATCAAACGTACTTTCATATAAATTAAGCGTTGAAATTTCTTTAAAATTGAACTGGTTAATAAGAATTAAGCGTAATTTAGTTCAAGAAAATTTAGTCGAATTATTCATGGCATGACTCAAAGTTATGCTATGAATATTGACAATATAATAACGATATTTTTTACCATAAATACCTCAAATTCATGCAATCCGATGCTTGGCAATTTCTTCAAAACTATACACCCGCACGCATTGCCCGTGGACGTGCGGGGCATAGTATTCCTACCAGCGAACTTTTAAAGTTTCAAACCGACCATGCCCAAGCCCGTGACGCTGTTTATTCGGAATTAGATACTACACAACTTAACGAATCAATTAGAAAAACTCTTGGTTTACAGATACTTAATCTTAAAAGTGAAGTAAAAAATCGTTCTCAATATCTGCAAAGACCTGATTTAGGAAGAACGTTAAGCCAAACCTCCAGAGAAAAATTGATAAGCATAAATAATTCAGAATCAGACATTTGTTTTGTAATTACCGATGGACTTTCAGCACAAGCAATTAATCAAAATGTTTTACTACTCTTAGAAAATCTAATACCAAGACTTATAGACATCAATTGGAAGATTGCCCCAATTTGCCTTGTTGAACAAGGCAGAGTAGCTATTGCTGATGAGATTGGTTTCCTCTTGAAATCAGAAATAGTAATAATTTTGATTGGGGAACGCCCTGGCTTGTCATCGCCCAACAGCATGGGTGCATATATAACATTTCATCCACACGTAGGCATGACTGATGAGAGCCGTAATTGTGTTTCAAATATTCGACCAGAAGGGTTGAATATTCAGATGGCAACGGATAAAATTTTGTACCTATTAACAGAAATGAAGACAAAAAAGTTGAGTGGTGTGGGTTTAAAAGATGAGTCTGATGTAAAAGCATTGATAAATTAGTTTTGTGTATTGAAAACATCAAATAATTTTCACTTGAAATGATTTGATACAGCTATTTTAAGTGAAAATTCCAAATTATCTATTTTCCCCATCATTATTTTTCGTAAAAATTTCCCTTTCTATTCTTTGTTCATGTAATATATTGTGTACATACACGTTTTTTTCTTTAAAACTACTTGGTTTGGTTACGAATTTTCATAGTTTTGCAAGGCGTTCTCGTAACGCAAATTTTTTAACCTAACAAAGTGGCGGCTTTGTTAGGTTTTTTTATTATTACATTTATCAATACAAACATTTTTCCAAAATAAATTAAAATGTTTTCACCAGTAAGTTTTTCGCCACTTCGTAACTTATAAAAAAACTTTGATTGTTTGCTCCAATTTTTATAGTCAGGGATTTGTCAAAATCATTTATTTCAATAACCTCAATGCTTACCCCCAAGTTCAACCCAATTTTTGCCAAGTATTGCAAGAAATTGGTTGAATGTTGCGATACTCCCATCATAATTACCATTTGACTTTCTCCAATTTCTGAAAGATTTTTATACCCCAATTCGGGCATTCTCCCATTATGATCAGGAATTGGGTCACCGTGTGGGTCGCATTGTGGAAAACCCAAAAACTCATCTAAACGTTGTACGAGTTCCTCAGAATTGATGTGTTCTAATTCCTCCGCAATTTCATGGACTTCATCCCAATTAAATCCTAATTTATTGACTAAAAAAACCTCCCAAAGTCGGTGTTTTCTTATCACTTTCAAAGCTAAACTTTCCCCTTCTTCCGTTAAACGAACACCTTGATATTTTTGGTAGCTAACTAACTTTTTTTCAGACAGTTTACGTAACATATCCGTTACCGAAGCTGCTTTCGTTTGCGTCAATTCAGCTACGGCATTCGTACTGATTTCGTTCTCTGTTTCGGTAGATAATTTATAGATAATCTTGAGATAATTTTCTTCGGTAAATGAAATCATTGTTTTTAGCGTTTATTATTGACCTATTAAGCATCAACGAAGGTATTGTTTTTAGATGACATTAATAAATTTTAGGCTTATCTAAAATTTTATTTTGAATTATCAAGAATTAAAAATAAATTTGTAATTACACATATCATGAAAATTGCAACATTTACTATGATTAATAAAGATAACGATTCAAATAATTCATTACCAGAGGTTTACGCATCAATAAATGTTCCTAAAAATGGTTCTTTTTGGAGAAAACTTTGGGCATTCACAGGGCCAGGATTAATGGTTGCAGTGGGTTATATGGATCCAGGCAATTGGGCAACGGACATTGCTGGAGGAGCAAAATTTGGTTACACACTCATATCAGTAATCTTGATTTCCAATCTTTTTGCCATGCTACTCCAACATTTATCTCTTAAACTGGGGATTGCTTCAGGACAAGATTTAGCCCAAGCCTGCAAAAGTTCTTACTCAAAGCCTGTGTCATTTGCCCTTTGGATTTTGTGTGAAATTGCCATTGCCGCCTGTGATTTAGCGGAGGTAATTGGTTCAGCTATTGCTTTAAATCTTTTATTTGGCCTACCTCTAACAGTAGGCGTAATCATCACCGTGCTTGATGTCTTGGTTTTATTATATTTTCAGGGAAAGGGATTTAGGACTTTGGAGGCAATTGTTGCTGCTTTAATTTTTATGATATTTTGCTGTTTCACCTACGAAATAATTGTTTCACAACCCTCTTTTTCTCAGATATTTGGCAACCTTTTGCCCAAGCCAGAAATTATCACCAATCCCGCCATGTTGTATGTTGCTATTGGGATTTTGGGAGCAACGGTGATGCCTCATAATTTATATCTTCATTCCAGTATAGTACAGACTCGCAATTTTGAAAAGGACGATACAGGTAAGCGTTCAGCCATTTTCTTTGCAACGATAGATTCTACATTATCTTTAGGAATTGCCTTTTTCATTAATGCTGCTATTTTGATTTTGGCGGCGGCGAGCTTTCATAATTCGGGTAATCAAAATGTGGCAGATATTAATGATGCTTATCATTTACTTGACCCTGTTCTGGGTGTAAAATTTGCTGGAATTTTCTTTGCGGTTGCCTTGTTAGCAGCGGGTCAAAACTCCACATTGACGGGTACATTGGCAGGGCAAATTGTGATGGAAGGTTTCTTGAATATTAGGCTAAAACCGTGGATTAGACGATTAGTTACCCGATTAGTAGCCATTGTCCCCGCCTTAGTAGTAACAATTCTTTATGGTGAAAAAGGAACGGGTGAATTGCTGATTTTAAGTCAAGTAATTCTGTCCTTCCAATTGAGTTTTGCCGTGGTGCCTTTGATTATGTTTACGGGTGATAAAGCTAAAATGGGTAAATTTGTCAATTCAAGAACCCTACATATTGCTTCATGGATAGTGGCTGTAATTATCATTGGTTTGAATGTTTATTTACTTTGGAATACGTTTTTTAGTTAAATTTATATCATGAAAATATTAGACCCCAACGGACTTCTTGATAACCTTTATAAATACGTCCATACAAACATAGAAATTGCAAAAATTGAAGTCCAAGAGAAAATTGAGGATACAGTTAGAAAAGTAGCTCTAATGGCTATTTTGGCTTTAACGGGGATGCTTTTTTTGATTTTTGTATTGATAACATTATCCTTATTTTTGAATAAAATTTTAGAAAGTCAATATCTTGGTTTTTTGATAGTTACGGTGCTTTTGGGAATTGTTTGTGGAGTGGTTTACTTGAAGATTAAACCACTTTTAGAGCAAAAGAAGGTGGTTGAAAATTTGGGGGACTAAATTTATTAGGAACGGGAATTAAATAAGTTATCCAAATCTATACGAAGTAATTTTTGAACGATTTGAGGTCTAAAACCGCAATTTAGCATCGCTAAATGAGG
>JAYVIV010000196.1:0-20192 GCA_043769985.1 Arcicella sp. | reverse complement strand
ATGCGTCCGACGCTTCGGTTCGATATTCGGAAAATAACTAACTGATAATCAGGAATTTACTCCAAATAAAAACGTCGTTTAAATTACATTGATTACTTAATAATGTTATTTTCATATTTCTATATTCTAAACAACTTACTTTCAGCTTCCCCCGAATCCCTAATTGACAAATCCTCATTCCCTAAAATCTACTTCTGAGAAGCCTTAAACAACTTTTGCTTCTCTTCCTTGGTCAAACTTTCATAGCCCGAACGAGAAATTTTGTCTAAGATTTCATCCACTTCTTCATCGTCTGGATAGGCACCACCTACGCTTGCTGGCGTATTTGAATACATAGATTCCTTTTGACGGTGAACCACTTTGATGGTTGGTTTTTCAGTACGTTTGAAAAGATTTTGGAAGAATTCAATGGTGGCATCAATGGGCGTTCCCCAATCTCTACCCGCTTGCAATTGTTTTACGTATAAATACCCCAACAATGCACCTCCCATGTGAACAATTCCTCCGCCAGCGTTTGTGCCAATTGCACCTGCCAAAGAAACCAAGAAGAAGAAAAAGGCAATATATTTAATTCTAACAGGACCAATTAAGAACAGAAAGAAAGTGTAATCAGGCATTAAAGTGGCAGCGGCAAACATAATTGCCATCACACTTCCTGATGCTCCAATAATGGTTGTGTTGATTGCTCCTTGATAATAAGGAAGAAGATTGAAAGCTATCAAGGCTAATGCACCCCCAAAAATTGCCCCAAGAATATATAAATTTATTAATCTACGACTTCCTAAAAATTCTTGAATGATTGCCCCAAACCAATACAACATCAACATATTTGGCAACAGATGCGAAATAGGATTAACGGCATGGAATACAGAATAGGTCAAGATTGTCCATGGGCGAAAAAGGAACGTCCCCATGGCAGGTGTAACGCTAAAATAGGAAAGTACATTTTCAAAAATATCAGGTCTTTTGAAAAATACGGTTGCCGTTATCAAAAATATCAACATGACGACATACACCGCCACATTCAACCAAATTAGTTGAATTAAACCGTTGTTACGCTTAGCGAAAGCGTTTTTGAAGTCATCCAGGATTCCACTCATGTTATATTTGTGATTTGTGATTGGTGATTGGTGTTTAGAGGCTAACAAACCATGATATAAAAACTAATTTTCTAATCACTGTTTACTATTAACTAATTACCAATAACTAATCACTATTAATTTAAACTATCAACGTTTTGAAGCGTAAAAAGTTACGTAATAAAGGTACAAAATTTTTAGTAGAAACTATCTCGCTTTGCTCCCCAAATTTTAATCAAGACAAAAGCAACAACCATACCTCCTATATGAGCAAAATGGGCAACATTATCGCCAGGCATTTTGTTGAGTCCAGCATAAATTTCGTATAGGGCATAAAACGTTACAAAATATTTTGCTTTAATTGGAAAAGGGAAAAATAAAAGCATTAATTCCGTATTTGGAAAGAGCAACCCAAAACCTGCCATAATACCAAAAACTGCCCCAGAAGCTCCAATCATTGGCGTATTTAAAACTGCCTTCAAACTTTCCTCCGCTATAAAGACGGATTCTTTGAGCGTAACGTTGCTTGTGTCTTCCAACATTCCATAAACGCTTGATGGAATCCCTTCTGAATAGAATTTTGAAAGTAAACCTTGAAATTGCGTCAAATCGGGGTTCAGAATATATGCCTCTGTTATTGCTTCAAGCGTTGAGAAGTCATAATATTTTAATCCCATGTAAAGAACTCCCGCTCCGATTCCTGTAACTAAATAGAAGATCAGGAAGCGTTTTTCTCCCCAAAACATTTCTAAGATTGGACCCAAAAAAAACAGACCTAACATATTGCTAAAAATATGCCCGATGTTTGAATGCACGAACATATAAGTTACTAATTGAGTCGGGAAAAATTGTTCGGAAGAAAAATAATGCAAACCTAACAATGAAACAATCATTCTATCGTACTGAGGATTGATTGACTGAACCGCAAAAACGATTATGTTAATTATAATAATTGCCTTTATGATAGGCGTTAAACTGGGTGTTCTCATTTGTAATTATTTGTGAGTTGTGAGTTGGTGAGTTGTGATTTTGGAGTCCGATGATAAATCACAACTCACCAATCACTAAATCACAACTATTCTTCATACGCCCAATCAATACGAGTTTTCATATCCTTGATTACTAAGCCATTAGCTTTGAAATAGGTTCTAATTTCGTCGATTTTATCGTATTGTTTGGCTTCTTTGTATTCTTTGTAAAGTGATAACATTCCATGAGCAAGCGATTCGATTGAGTTGTTTTTTTCTTCTAAAATTCCCAAAATATCCTCAATAATTAAGGTAAATTTCTCTTTTAAATTATTGAAAGATGTCTCCCCAATTTGAGCAGTTTGGATTTGCCCCATGTATAATTGATTGATTTTTTTCAAGAGATTGAATAAACCTGCAATCGTTACGGCAGTGTTTAAATCATCATTCAACCCATCATAACATCCCTGAATTCCTTTCTCAATTTCGGCAATTTGTTTTTCGTCAATTTCAACGGAATCATCGGCAATGTATTCCATATTTTTGATGATTCTTAATCCGTTAATGAGGCGTTTATAGCCTTTTTGAGAGGATTTAAGGGCATCATTAGAAAAATCAAGCGTGCTTCTGTATTGAGATTGCAACATGAAAAAACGCACCGTCATGGGACTGTACGCCTGTTCTAACAACGGATGTGAACCCGCAAAAAGTTCGGCAGGAAGAAAAGAATTTCCGAGCGATTTAGACATTTTTTGTCCGTTCACCGTCAACATATTTGAGTGCATCCAATAGCGAACGGGTTCACGACCATTTGCTCCTTTTGCCTGAGCAATTTCACATTCGTGGTGCGGGAATTTTAAGTCCATTCCACCTCCGTGAATATCAAAACTATCGCCTAAGTATTTGGTACTCATGCAAGTACATTCCAAATGCCAACCTGGAAAACCTGGACTCCAAGGTGAATTCCACCGCATGAGATGTTCGGGAGCGGCTTTTTTCCACAAAGCAAAATCAAGTGGACTACGTTTTTCGCCAACACCATCCAAATCACGAGTTTCATTCAATAAATCTTCCAAAATACGTCCTGAAAGTTTACCATAATCTCCGCCTTGTTTGTTGTATTCGGCAATGTCAAAATAAACCGAACCATTAGATTCGTATGCTAAACCTTTGTTAATCAGCGTAGTAGTGGTTTCGATTTGTTCCACCAGATGTCCCGTTGCGGATGGTTCAATGCTCGGAGGAATGAAGTTGAATTGATCAAGAACTTTGTGAAAATCGTTGGTATAACGTTGTACAATTTCCATCGGTTCGAGTTGCTCTAACTTCGCCATTTTCCCGATTTTATCTTCCCCTTCATCACCATCGCCCACCAAATGCCCCACGTCCGTGATGTTGCGGACATAACGAACTTTATACCCTAAATGTGTCAAATAGCGATTGAGTACATCGAAAGTCATAAATGTGCGGACGTTACCTAAATGTACGTAGTTATAGACCGTAGGTCCACAAACGTACATTCCCACGTGTGGGGCGTTCAGAGGGGTAAACAATTCTTTTTCCCGGCTGAGGGTATTGTATATTTTTAATTGTTGCATCTAAAAGGAAATTATTGAGGTTTGAATTGTTGTAATAGTTTGATTATCAACAATTTACTTATTCTTTTATTTGATATTTTTCTTTTACAAAATTGATAAATTCTTCCACCATTTGGATGGCTTTATCAACTTCTTCTTTACCTATTTCTTCATCCAAATCGTAATCTGCGGTTTGCCTTTGGTCAAATAAAAAAGCTAAATTATTGCTAAATTCTCTGGGGATGATACCTGTCTTTATGAATATTCTTCCAAACTCACCAATTAAGCCAGAATGAGTTTTTGAGTGAATATTTTTTTCGAGAAGTAAACTTCTTATTAGATAGAAATAAGCATAATAGCAACGGTTCATGGCTACACGATTTCTGTTGTCTTTTGCATTGAAAACTGCATCATCTAACGTGCTTTCTGCGAGAGCAACGGCATTTTTAATATCCTCATTCATAGATAGTTATTCCTTCTTTTCTTACAAACCTATATAAGGCTTTTGTTGCAGTTTCAAATTTGGTAATAGATGTGGCAAACATCGAAACCCAAATATCATTCTTTAACGTTAATTCATTTAAAAGTTTATAGGTAGAGGTAATTTCCTTTACTGCCCTTACTTCTTTATCTTTCAGAACTACCATAAAATCAATATCTGATTCTTCATTAAAATCTCCACGGGCATACGAGCCGTAAAGAATTATCTTCGACAGGCGGTCGCCATAATGGTTTTTCATGGTTTCCGTAAAATCTTTTATGACAAGTGCTTTATCGACCATCGTGTTAAGATTTAGTTTCTTTTACAAAACTAATAAATTATGACGGAAAGAGATGTTTTTCATTTTAAAATGAATTGGTGGGAAATTTTGAAATTAAAAAGGTTCAAATGATGTGCCTTTACTTGAATCATCATGAAAACAGTTAATATCATTCAAATCTATCCCAAAATATCATTATTGAAAATATTACTATTATTTTTACTCAAAAAAGAACCCCATGCAACTAATCAACTATGTAAGAATAAGTAATTTTAAAGGTTTTGGTGAAAATATTACCATTGATTTTAGCCAGCCTTCTGTACTTATTGGTCCAAATAATTCAGGTAAAACAACGGTTTTACAGGCATTAGCAATGTGGAGTGTTGGGATTAAAACGTGGTTTCGAGAGAAAGGGACAGGGAAAAGTAAAAGTAAAATGGGGAAAAGTATTAACCGCCTCAATATTACACAAGTACCTATTAAGGAAGCAAAATATTTTTGGCAAAATGCAAATGTTCGTACTGGAACAGTAAATACAGAATTAAAAATTTCAGTTGGTTTAGTATTTAAGGGAGAAATACAAGAATGTACAATGATTTTTACCTATTTTAATTCTGAATCAATTTATTGTTTCCCCGAAGATACCTCTAAAAATATAGAAGGACTTTTGGAGTATGCGAGTAATCTTGAAATAAAAATCTTGTACCCAATGTCAGGTATTGCTCGTGAAGAGCCCTTGATTCAGGAAGGTCGTATTGACGTTTTAATTGGGCAAGGGCAGACATCAGAAGTATTGAGAAATATTTGTTATAAAATTGTTGAAAATGATGAAAAAAATCAGACTGATGATTGGAAGTTAGTAACAACTTTGATGAAAAAGCTTTTTAATATTACCCTTGTGAAACCGTATTTTAATATGGCACAAGGAACGGTTGAATTGTCATATCAAACCGATGAAATAAAGAGTAAAAAGGGAAGTTTAGATATTGGACTTAGTGGACGTGGACAACAGGAAATGCTTTTACTCATCTCATACTTATATACCCACAAAGGAGCAATATTATTATTAGATGAACCTGATGCACACCTTGAAATTTTGAGGCAAAAACAGGTTTTTAGTGTGTTAAAACATCTTGCCGAAGAAAATGGTAATCAGCTTATTATTGCCACTCACTCAGAGGTAATTTTGAATGAAGCAGCTGATAATAATTTAACGTTACTTCTTAATGGTCAAGCAATTAATCTTGCTGATGATTCATCAAAAAAGACCATTAAGTCAACCTTGAAAGATTATGGACTTGAACATTATTACAAAGCGAAAATATGTAAATCAATCCTTTATGTTGAGGGGAGTACAGATATTGAAATGTTGAGAACATTTGCTCTAAAACTAAAACACTCTGCAATTAACTTATTGGACGATAAACTTTACTCATACTATACAAATGATAGCGATTTATCAATGTCATTGGAGAATCAAATTGATAAGACTTCGGGGTATTATAAAAAAGCTAAAATGCACTTTCAAGCTATAAAAAATTGTGTTCCTGATTTTAATGGGATTGGCATTTTTGATAGTGATAATGCTAATAGAATAGACGAAATAAAACCTGAATTGGTATTGCTTTATTGGCGAAAATATGAATTAGAAAATTATTTTGCTTTTTCATACGTCATTGAAGATTACGTAGAAAACTACTTTAAGCAACAGAGAAAAACGGATGTTGAATTAGGTAATATAAAAAACATTACGAAAGAAGCTATTAATCAAGCAATTTTAACGGAGCTTTTAAACTCAAACCAAGAGGCATTGAGAAGTTATGAAATGGCAACTGGTGAATTGCAGAGAGAATTATTTAAAAGTTTTCTTATTAACAGAAAAGCAAGTCAATTTTTGGAAGTATGTTTTAAAAATATTTCTGAAAAATTTAAACTGCCTATAATCCTTAGTAAAGGCAATTATTATGAACTAATCTCTTTTGTCAATCAAAAAGATATTGAACCAGAAATCAAGGAGAAGTTAGATTATTTGGTTCAATACTTATCTTAAAATTTCCCAATCCAAAATCCCCTATCTTTACCAAAAAATAACCCAAACCACCATGACCATTTTAGAAGTCGCTGACGATAAAAAACTTCAACAAGAGTTTCTTTTATTATCCGTAAAACTGTACGCCGAAGATGCTAATTGGATTCGCCCACTCGACCAAGATGTGGAGCATACGTTTAATCCATCAAAAAATAAATATTTCAAACATGGAGAGGCAATTCGCTGGATTTTAACGGATTCGGAAGGTCAAACCATTGGGCGTGTTGCGGCTTTTATTAACCACGAAACCGCCAACAAAGAAGACCAACCCACGGGCGGAATGGGCTTTTTTGAGTGTATTGAGGATGAATCTGCCGCTTTTTTGTTGTTTGAAACTTGTAAAAATTGGTTGGCTTCAAAAGGCATGGAGGCAATGGATGGACCCATTAATTTTGGTGAGCGTGATGCCTTTTGGGGTTTGATGATAAAAGGCTGGCAATACGAACCAACCTACAAAATGCCCTGGACGAAGCAATATTATATCTCATTTTTCGAGAACTTCGGTTTCAAAGATTATTTCCAACAATATATCTACGTTTCGCCAATTCGGGCGGCTTCGGTTTTGGATACCGTGGAGGGCAAAGCTCGTAAGGTTTATGCGAATTCGGATTACAGTTTTAGAAGTATTGAAAAGAGCAAGTTAACCAAATACGGAGAGGATTTCAGGACAATTTTCAATGAGGCTTGGGCGAAGTTTCCAGGCGTAAAAGAAATGAATGCTGAACAGGCTAAAAGTTTGGTGAACACGATGAAACCCATCATTGACGAGCAACTCACGTGGTTTGCTTATGCAGGCGAACGTCCGATTGCATTTTTCATTGTTATTCCAGATATTAACCAGATTGTCAAGCACTTAGATGGAAAATTTGGACTTTGGGAGAAGCTAAAATTTTGGCTTTTGTTGCAACGTGGCGTTATAAATCGTACTTGCGGAGTAATTTTTGGCGTTGTCCCAGATTTTCAAGGAAAGGGCATTGAGTCGGCAATTGCCCTACGTTTTCGACAGGCTGGGCGAGACAATCCGCATTATCAGTATGAGACAATTGATATGAATTGGGTGGGTGATTTTAACCCAAAAATGAACCGTTTTGTCTCGCAATTAGGCACAACCAGAGACAAAGAATTTATTACGTATCGGTATCTTTTTGATAGAACGAAAGAGTTTAAGCGTTGTCCGAGAGTGGGGTAATAATGCTTAAAAAACGTTAAAGGAATGTACAGATAACCAAATTCACTGTAAATTTGAAATATGAGATTAAAATTCTTTTTACTGACTTTTCTATTAACGGCTTGTAGTTTAGACGACAAACCTGAAAACCTGATTCCCGAAGACAAAATGGCTAAAGTTTTGACTGAAATCCATATTTTGGAAGCTCAGATTAATAACTTGCATTTCCAACATGAAGATTCTTCGGTTTTTGTTTATCAAAAAAAGCGGTTTGAACTCATGAAAACCTTTGCCTTAGATACCGCAACCTTTAGGGTTAGCTTGAAATATTATCTGTTGAATCCTGATAAAATGAAAGAAATTTATGCAGAGGTTAAGAAAAATTTGGAAGCCAAGAAAAAGGCAATTGAAGCAAAGAAAGCAATGGAAGACAAACGGAAAAAACTGATTGAAGATAGAAAGATTTTAGAAGATAAAAAGAAGGGGATTTATCCCAAAAAATTAGGCGTTGATTCCCTAAAAAAGCCTTTTATTTCTATCAATAAGCTCAAACTAAAACTGTCTAAGAAAGCCACGCCTAAACTTTAATGAAAACATTCTTTAAATCTCTTTATCTCTCAAATTCAGTGTTTTATATTACCATTTTTATAGTGGTAATGTTTGTATTGGCGTTTGTTTTTCCAGTATTATTTGGAATAACACAAATGCTATTTTTCGTTTTTATTTTGATGCTTTTGGTGGACGGAATTATGCTGTATCGCTCTAAAAAAGGTATTTTTGCCCGACGAGAAGCCCCAGATCGATTATCAAATGGAGACGAAAATCCGCTTTCTATTTACCTTGAAAATCATTACGACTTTCCCGTTCAAATCCAGATTATTGACGAAATTCCTTTTCAGTTTCAGAAACGTGATTTAATGTTCTGTACTGCCTTGAAAGTTGCCGAAACCCAGATTTTAGAATACAATTTACGCCCCACAAAACGGGGTGAATACAGCTTCGGGGCGGTGAATGTTTATGTAAAAAGTCCAATAAGATTATTGAAACGCCGCTACCAATTTTCACAAGATAAAATGGTGGCGGTTTATCCTTCTTTTTTGCAAATGAGGGCTTATGAATTGATGGCAATTTCAAATCGTTTAACGGAATTGGGCGTTAAGAAAATTCGTAAGATTGGGCAAAGTCAAGAGTTTGAACAAATTCGTCAATATGTGCAAGGGGATGATATTAGAAGTATCAATTGGAAAGCTACCGCCCGACGTAACGACTTGATGGTCAATGCTTTTCAAGAGGAAAAATCGCAAAATGTGTATTGTCTGATTGATAAAGGCAGGGTAATGCAAATGCCATTTGACGGACTCTCGCTCTTGGATTATGCTATTAATGCGACCTTAGTTTTATCAAATATTGCCATTTATAAACAGGATAAAGCGGGTATAATTACGTTTTCTGACCGTATCGGACAAGTGCTACTTGCTGACCGAAAAGCGGGTCAAATGTCAAAGATTTTGGATATCTTATATAAGCAAAAAACTCGTTTTTTAGAGACGGATTATGAAGCTCTTTACGTGAATACAAAGACCTATATTCGTCAACGAAGTTTGTTTGTATTGTTCACCAATTTTGAAACGGTTACCTCTATGCGGAGGCAATTGCCTTATTTTAGAAAATTAGCGAAAGACCATTTGCTCATCATCGTTTTCTTTGAAAATACTGAATTGAGAGCTTTGTTGGATAAACCCGCAAACACCACCGAAGAAATTTATTTGAAAACAATTGCGGAGAAATATTTTTATGAGAAACAACAGATTATCAAGGAGTTAGGTCAATTTGGTATTCAAGCATTATTGACCGCCCCACAAAATCTGACGATTAATACAGTCAATAAATACTTAGAATTGAAGTCTCGGGGAATGATTTGAGTTTTGAGCGTGGATGATATTTTGTTACGTAAATATTGATGGCATGACTCAGAGTCATGCCATCAATTTAGGCACATTAATCCTTATCAAACTACACCGATTTAACCTTTTCAATAATCTTAATTTGTTCCAAAACCTCTTCTGGTTTTATCAATAATTCTTTGCCGTCCACAATTACATCGTGAAGATTTTGGAATAATAACCCCCAATTTCCTTTTTCCGTTTCCACCGTTCCTCTGAAAATTAAACCGTTTATTTCTGTATGTATAATGCCTAAATTTGTTACAGGTTCAATGCCAAAATTGTTATGACTTGGCTTCATTCCTGCTTTCAAATGATCTTCTTGAACGTCAATGCCGTATTTTATGAATGAGCCTTTTTTGCCGTGAATGATGTATCTGGGCGTATTTTCACGCACCAATAAACTGGATTTTAACGTAACTTTTAGCTTTCCGTAATCCAATTTTATATCAAAAGCATCGTCAACTTTAGCGTTTTCTCTTTGCGTATAAGTCTGTCCCCAAACACCCTTTGGTACACCAAAAAGTGTGATAATCTGGTCAATGATATGGGAGCCTAAATCGTAAAGAATTCCATTGGCGGGACTCACAATTTCCTTCCATTTCTTAGGGTTCAGCACTGGTTTGAAACGATTAAAATGAATTTCAAAACTATGAATTTCTCCTAAAAACTCTCCATCAATTACTTTTTTGACCGTCATAAAATCAGAATCAAAACGGCGATTCTGAAATACGGTTAGCATTTTTCCTTGTTTTTTAGCCAATAAAATTAATTCTTCCGCTTCTTGAACGGTGGCTGTAAAAGGTTTTTCAACGAGAACGTGCTTACCCGCCAACAATGCCCGTTTGGCATACTCAAAGTGGGTTAAACTTGGCGAACAAATACTGATTAAATCAATTTCTGAATCGGCTAAAACTTCGTCCAAACTTTTGGCAACTTGTACGGATGGGAAAAAATCTTGCGGATTTTGACTGTTAGAAACGATAGTTTTTAGGCTAAAATTTGGATTCGTTTCAAAAAATGGGGCTTGTAAATATCGTCCAGATAAACCAAAACCGATAAGGGCAACGTTGAGCATAATTTTTAGGAGAAAATGATTAATTGTAAAGATTATCAATTGCTTATTTCAGTATAAAAGAATTGGAAACAGCCACTTTACTCATGAAATCACATTGGTTTACATTTTTTCCTTTGAAAAAGTGTATCATCACCACACTTTTTCAAAGGAAAAAATGTAATTACACCAAAACCGAAAACAAATCGGGCTGTTCGTTAAGCTCCTGATAGACAATATTTTCCGCCTTCATTCGCTCAATTAAAGCGTGATAATCTTCCTTGTTTTTCAACTCCACTCCCAACAAAACGGGGCCAGATTCACGGTTGGTTTTCTTTTGGTATTCAAATAAAGTAATGTCATCGTCGGGGCCTAAAACGTTGTTAAGGAAGTTACGTAAAGCTCCCGCCCGCTGTGGAAAACGGACGACAAAATAGTGTTTTAATCCTTCGTAAAGCAATGAACGCTCTTTGATTTCTTCGGTTCGAGTAATATCATTATTGCCCCCAGAAACTAAACAGACTACGTTTTTGCCTTTTATTTGTTCTTTCATAAAATCCAAAGCCGCAATGGTTAATGCTCCTGCGGGTTCAGCTACTATGGCGGATTCGTTATATAATTCCAAGATGGTCGTACAAACTTTTCCTTCGGGAACAATGATAATTTCGTCCAAATTTTTCTGACAAATCTGGAAAGGAATTTCACCTACTCTTCCCACTGCCGCACCGTCCACGAACCTATCCATTTTTTCCAATTCCACCACATGACCCGCATCAATACTTGCCTTCATGGAAGCTGCCCCCGCAGGTTCAACGCCAATGATTTTGGTGTGGGGAGAAAGTTGTTTGAAAACCGTGGAAATTCCTGCTGAAACGCCTCCGCCACCGATGGCAAGGAAAATATAATCAATTTTAACATCGGCATCTTTAAAAATTTCTAAACCCACCGTTGCCTGTCCCGTGATGACATCCATATCATCAAAAGCCGAAACAAAAGTGGCGTGATGCTCTTCGCAATATTGTTTGGCAGCTTTGGCGGCATCGTCGTAAGTATCGCCCACCATCATGATTTCAATATCTTCCCGACCAAACATTTTTACTTGTTTAATCTTCTGATTTGGGGTGGTTGTGGGCATAAAAATTGCCCCTTTCACCTTCATTTTATGACAAGCATACGCCAATCCCTGAGCATGATTACCCGCAGAGGCACAGACAACGCCTTTGGCTAATTCTGCCTTCGAGAGCCTTGACATTTTGTTATAGGCCCCTCGGATTTTGTAGGAACGGACAATTTGCAAATCTTCTCTTTTTAAGTAAATATTGGCTCCGTAGCGTTCAGAGAGGATAATGTTCTCCATCAAGGGCGTATGAACGGCAATGCCACGCAACCGTTCGGCGGCTTCGTAAACGCTTTCTAAACTTGGAGCTACGATAGGTTTTATTTTGTTACTCATGGTTTTGTGTTGATGGTTTTGTCAATTTGGGGGAGTTCCTAATCACAGAGTTTCACGAATAGATTTTCGACATAGAACGCTGGCTGGGTTTTGAACCCAGCCAGCGTTAAAAATTCGTATATCCTTTCAATACCTCTGCAAATTAACAATAATTATCCCCAATTCAAAAACGAATACCTGTCCGTTTGCGTACAAAAACTGTATCGAAACCGAACAGTTTTAATTTATTAATTATTTGTAAAATACTTAAAATCAGACATTTAACTTTTTGGCATAAAGTTGTCTATTAATAAGCTATGAGCATTGAGCCGTGAGCAATTAGTTTTTTAGGGTAAATAAAACTCGTAGCTCAAAACTCTCAATTCACCACTCACAATTCAATAATTAAAGTCATGGACAGAGTAATAGAAAAAAATAAATGGTCAATGAAACGAATACTCCCGATTGCGGGAGGCGTTGCCTTAGTTGGCTTCATTGTAGCGGCTTATTTGAACACCACTGGCAAGCCAAAATTAAATGTAGAACAAGACCGATTGATGATTTCGGAGGTTTCAAAAGGGAATTTTCAAGAATTTATTCCGATTAATGGGGTTGTTTTACCAATTCAAACGATTTATTTGGATGCCATTGAGGGCGGACGAGTGGAAGAACTTTATGTGGAAGATGGGGCGATGATGAGGAAAGGGCAACCGATTATGAAAATGGCAAATACGGACTTGGAATTGTCATTGGCAAATCAAGAGACTTCCGTTTTTGGACTACAAACGCAAATGCAATATACCCGCAATTTGGCGGCTCAGGCAACGATTCAATACCAAAATTCACAGGCGGATATTGATAATGGTGTGGCAGAAGCGGAACGACTTTTCAAATTAAATGAAAGATTATACCGTGAAAAGGTGATTTCTGAACAAGATTATAAGATTTCATTAAATGCTTATAATTATCAAAATCGTAGAAGGAAATTGGTTTCTCGCACCTTGGAACAAGATTCTGTAATAAATAATCAGCAAATAAATCAGATGAAAGAAACCATCAAACGTAACCAAACGACCTTGGCTTTGATGCGTAAAAAAGCGGAGGATTTAATTGTGAAAGCACCCGTTGATGGTCAATTGACTTCCAGAAATGCGGAGGTTGGAGAATTGAAAACTCGTGGACAAAGATTGGGTCAGATTGATGTTTTGAGCGGTTTTAAGGTTCGAGCGGATATTGATGAGCATTATATTTCGAGGGTTTTTATTGGACTGATGGGTGAGTTTACAATCTCGGATAAGACCTATAAATTGAAAGTAAAAAAGGTTTATTCGCAGGTTACCAACGGACGTTTTCAAGTGGATATGGAATTTGTGGGAACGCCGCCGAGCAATGTACGTCGTGGGCAAACATTGCAAGTCCGTCTTTCATTAAGTGATGATACACAGGCGATTCTATTGTCAAAAGGTGGTTTTTACCAACAAACGGGAGGAAACTGGATTTTCAAAGTGAATGAAAACGGGACGAAGGCGTATAAAGTTGATATACAATTAGGTCGTCAAAATCCTGAGTTTTATGAGGTGATGGGTGGCTTGAAAGTGGGGGACAAAGTGGTAACGAGTAGCTATGAGAATTATGGGGAAATGCAGGAGTTGGTGATTAAAAAAGCCCCCTAACCCCCGAAGGGGGAACTTAGGACACCAATCTTTCCCAAATATACAGAATATACTTAGTATAAGAATCAAAGAATTTAAAACTTAAACAAACGCTCTCCCAGCGTTCCCCCTTCGGGGGTTAGGGGGCTTTTATGTTAAAAATAACCGATTTAGAAAAAATCTATCGTACCGAAGACATCGAAACGGTAGCACTCAACAAAATATCCGTTGAGGTAAAAGATGGTGAATTCGTCGCCATCATGGGACCTTCGGGTTGTGGAAAATCTACGCTTTTGAATATCGTAGGATTATTGGATGATGCCGATACGGGAAGTTTTAAATTCAATAATGAAGAAGTGATTTCTTACAACGAAAGAAAGCGTGCCGACCTCCGCAAACGTAATATCGGATTTGTGTTTCAGTCTTTCAATTTGATTGATGAACTCACTGTTTATGAGAACGTTGAGTTGCCATTGTTGTATTTGGGAATTGATGCTGATGAACGTAAAAAACGGGTAGAAGCAGTGTTGGAAAAAGTACAAATTATGCACCGCCGAAACCATTTTCCCCAACAATTATCGGGCGGTCAGCAACAACGTTGTGCCGTAGCCCGTGCCGTAGTAAACAATCCAAAATTGATTCTTGCCGATGAACCAACGGGTAATTTGGACTCAAAAAATGGCAATGAAGTCATGGAATTACTGACTGATTTGAATAGTAACGGAACGACAGTTGTGATGGTAACGCACTCCGAACATGATGCCCGTTATGCCCACAGAATTATACGGATGCTTGACGGCCAAGTAGTGATGGAAAACGTTTTGAACTAAGTTGTATCTACTAAAATTAAAACAGTCTTGCTTTCCTAAAAATCTGGTCAAAAGGAATTTCAATACCAATAACAGGGTCTTTAATAATTCCTTCTGAAAAAGTTACTTTTTTGCCATCAGGGGTACGAATTGTAACGGTTTGTAAAAGTGGAACAACAATCCAAACAGATTTAACACCCGCAGGAAAGTAAATATTATTTGTCTTGTCCGTAAGTTCAGACATTGCTTGTTTTGGTGAAAGTACCTCAATAGCAATAATAGGAGGCTCAGTAATAAAGATAACATCAGTGTCCCAGTCTTCCGATAAATTCGGATATACTGAAACATCAGGCTTAACGGGTTTTCCATTAAGTCTCATCTCTAATTCTGGTAAAATATCATAAGTTTCATCATAGCGTTCAAGATAAGTTCCTATACGTTGAATAGTTCTTGAATGATTGACTGACATAATATCTTCGGTTTGGAATTCTTCGATTTCTAAAACAGCTTCCATAATAAATTTGATTTTTTACAAAGGTATAAAAATAATTAAGCAAAATATCATGTTACGCAACTACCTAAAAATCGCCTACCGAACATTGCTTCGCTACAAGGCATATACCGCCCTCAATGTCTTGGGTCTGACCCTCGGTTTGACCTGTGCCATCTTGATTTTTTTGATGGTGAAATTCCATTTGAGCTTTGACCAATATCATTCAAAAGCCGACCGTGTGGTGCGGATTGTTTCTTATTTCAACACGCCCGATGGTGATTTCGAAACCACTGGTGTCCCTGCACCCTTGGGTGATGCTGCCCGTGCAGAACTTGCTCCCTTAGAAAAAGTTTCGATGGTTTATAATGAAGGTTCTGTAACGGTTTCTTTAATGGAAGGAGGCGTTCCAACCAAGAAATTTAAGGAAGATAATCAAGGCGTATTTTTCGTGGAACCCGACCTGTTTTCAATTCTTGATTTAAAAATTTTGAAAGGAAATGTTCAAGATTTAAAACAGCCAAATGTGGTTTTTTTAACCGAAAAAATTGCCAAAAAATACTACGACGATAAAGATCCAATCGGTAAAATCTTACGTTTTGATGCTCGTTTGAATGTAAAAGTGGTTGGCATTGTACAAGATTTTCCTTCAAATACTGATATAAGAGGCTCAATCATAGCCAGTTATGCCACTCGTGGAACGTATAGCCCTGGTTGGGAAAAACACATGAAAAACCACTGGGGCGGAATAAATAGTTCTACACAATGTTATGCCTTGATCAAACCAAATACAACTATTTCCCAAGTGCAGAAATTAGCTAATCCTTTTTTGCGTAAAAAATACGAAAAACCCGAAGAAAAAAAGTCTCGATTTCTATACATTCAACCGCTCTCTGACCTTCACTTCAACGAAAATTATAACGGGGTGATTCCCAAGAAAATGATTACCACTTTGGGAATTATCGGTTTACTCCTATTAATTACAGCTTGCATCAATTTCGTGAATATGGCAACCGCCCAAGCCCTCAAACGCTCGAAAGAAGTGGGCGTTCGCAAAGTTATGGGAAGTTCGAGAGGACAATTATTCTGGCAATTTATTGCCGAAACCGCCCTAATTACGATTATGGCGGGCTTTTTCTCGTATGTTTTCGCCTCCGTACTTTTTCCATTTTTGAGTAATTGGCAGGAGAGTTTGATTAATTATAGAATGGTATTTTCAGAATTAATTGACTTCCGTTTTTGGATGATTTTTACCATTACAATCATCTCATTAATCTTTTTATCGGGTTCATATCCTGGCTTTGTATTAAGTGGATTTAATCCAATTATTGCCTTAAAAGGTAAAATTAGTACCCAAAGTTTAGGTGGCGTTTCGGTTAGAAAAGCCTTGGTTGTAACGCAGTTTGTGATTACTCAAATGTTGGTAATAGGCACAATCGTGGTGAGTTCGCAGATGAGTTATTTTACTAAATCTGAGATGGGTTTCAAACACGATGCTATTCTACAAATGCCTATCCCTCAACAAGAGGCAACAAAATTAGCCACGTTGAAAACGCAATTCAAAAGCATTCCATCCATTGAAAAAGTATCATATATATGGACACCACCGATGTCACAAAGTCATAATACAACTGACGTAAAATATGACACTCGTCAAGAAAAAGAAAAGTTCAGTTTAAACACAAAATTTGTGGATGAAGATTACGTCAGTTTATACGGAATTAAATTGTTGGCAGGTCGAAATATTGTCCATATCGACACCATGCGGGAGACTTTGGTAAATGAAGAATTAGTGAAACGTTTAGGTGAAAAATCGAATGATAAAGTATTGAACAAAATTTTAGAATTTAATGGTAAAAAATTGACCATTGTGGGTGTTGTAAAAGATTATCACGTAGAGACACTTCACTCAAAAATTCCACCTTTGGCAATTACCTCAGAAACAGGAATGTTCCAAACAATTGCGGTGAAAATGAACATGGCGGATGCCCAAAATACCATCAAAAAATTGGATAAAATTTGGAATGCCGCCTTTCCAGATTTTGTGTTTGAGTACGAATTTTATGACGAAGCCATCGGCAAAATGTATATCATGGAAACGGCAATGTTGGGTTTAATTCAAGCCTTTGCCTTGATTGCGATTTTGATTGGATGCCTTGGATTGTATGGTTTAGTAAGTTTTATGGTTGCTCAAAAAACCAAAGAAATTGGCGTAAGAAAAGTGCTTGGAGCTTCCGTAGGACAGATTTTATGGTTATTTGGTAAAGAATTTTCGTTCCTAATCCTAATCGCTTTCATCATTGCAGCCCCTGCAGCTTGGTGGGTTTTGAATGGTTGGCTACAAGATTTTGAATATAGAATCAGCATTGGTTTTGGCGTATTTGCGGCAGCGATTTTCTTGACGGGAATGATTGCGGTGATTACGGTGGGTTGGCAATCTTCAAGGGCGGCTTTGGCTAATCCTGTGAAGAGTTTACGGACGGAGTGATTTGAGGAGAAATAGAGGAATGGAGAAAGCAGAAAAATCATAATTCAACTTAATAACCAAAATGGAATAAATGGCAAATCAAGGAGTAGTAAATTCCTCCTTTCTCCCGTCTGCATTCCTCCCTAAATCATGTTACAAAACAGTCTAAAAACCGCTTTAAGAGGATATTTAAGAAATCGCTCTTTCACTTTCCTAAATCTCCTCAGTTTGGTGATTGGGTTATTCGTGGCTTATGTTGCCATTTCATACATTAAATATGAATATAGCTACGATAAATTTCACGAAAATGCCAGTGATATTTATCGTTTGGGTAGAACATACCGATACCAAAACTACGGTATCATTGAATTTGAAAATAGAACTGGTACTACCGCAGACGCACAAGGGCAACTTGGTATGATTGAATCAATGAAGAAAATAACGGGTGTGAAAAATACTACGCAGTTCATTGTCTCTAATAGTCCAGAGTTCGTTGAAATCAACGGAAAGCGAATTCAACAAAAAAATATTTTAACGACTAATACCCCAAAATCTTTTACGGAGGTTTTTTCGTGGAAACTCAAAGCGGGGAGTTTTCAGAAATTTTATGAGGGTACAAATAAAGCCATTATTTCAGCTTCGACTGCCGAAAAATTGTTCGGTACAGAAAATACTTATGACGAATCAAATCTTCAAAAATTTATCAAAATTGGCACTGTTTCATACCAATTAACGGGCATTATTGCTGACGTTCCAGATAATGCTCATTTTGATTTTGAAGTAGTACTCAACAAACCAATTATTGATTATTGGGGAAGCCGAATTTATTTACAATTAGACAAAAATAGTAGTTCACAATCTGTTGAAAATCAGATTAATACCTCAATTGAAGACATAAATCCCAGAATGGCGAAGGATTCTAATTATCAAAAACACTTTTTGCAAGCCATCACAGATATTCATTTAAAATCAAATAGTTTATACGATTTGAAGCCCGTTGGAAACCGAAATTATATCATTTTGATTGGCTTTTTTGCGTTATTTATTATTGTTATCACACTCTTTAATTACACTAATTTATCGTTGGCAATCAAGTCTAAACAGAGCAAAAGTATTGGTATCAAAAAGTTGATGGGAGCATCAAATTATTCCATTGCCTTGCAGTTTATGATGGAGGGAATTTTGCTTTCACTTTTGGCGGTTGGAATTGTTGGCGAATTGATATTTTTATTGGTTCCGTACTTCAATAATTTGATGGGTGTATCAATTAATTCTAATCTTTACCAAGAGCCTAAAATCTTATTAATTCTAATTATTCTTGCCTTCATCATTGGCTTTTTGGCGAGCATTACACCAGCTATTTATCTCTCTTGGAAAGATGCAATTAGTTTACTCAAAGAGAATTTAAGAGGGAATCGTTTTCAGACATTTTCTATTCGTAAGTATTTAATAATTAGTCAGTTCGTAATATTGATTTGCATAACTTCAACCTCCTATTTTATCTCTAAACAGATTGATTTCATTAAAAATAAAGACCTTGGTTTTAAAAAAGAAGGCATTATTTACGCTTATTGTTCCGAGAAAAATCAAGCCGTATTTCAGCAAAAATTGAGGCAAGTTTCTGAGATAAAAAGTGTAGGAAATGGCTCTACTTTTGGTATTATGCCTTTCAATAAATTGACCTATAAATTAGATAATAGCAATCAGATTTTTGGCGATGCTCAACAACTTTATCTGGACTACGAAGGATTGAAGGCTTATAACCTAAAAACGACTTTGGGCAAAAATCAATCAACAACTGAAAGAGCATTGATTATTAACCGAACGGCTGCCGAAAAATTTGCTAAAATTAAAGGTGTTTCTGTGAATGAGATAATCGGGACTACCATCATTACTGAACCTGAATATGTGGCAGAAAATGGTCAGGCGGGCTTCCCAACTAAGATATCGGGAATATTTGAAGACATAAATTTATTCTCTTTACACGAAAAAATTGAGTCGTATTTCATCACACTTTCGCCCAATGTACGGATGGACGGACGAAGTATTATTGCTTATAACCCAGAAAATACCGCCCAAGTATTAGAAAAAATCAATAAAATTCACAAAGAATTAAACGAGCCGTATCCTCTTGAAATAGAGTTTTTGAGTGAAAATTTAGCCAACCTCCACAAGCAAGACCAACAGACTGCCGATTTGCTTTTTTATTTCAATGTTATCGCCGTTTTATTGGCTTCATTGGGCATAATGGGCATCACCATTTTCTTGATTGTGGCTCGAACCAAGGAAATTGGAATCCGTAAAGTTTTAGGAGCATCCGAATTTTCAATCGTAAAATCTGCCATTAATGAATACGTTTTTTTTGTCGGTTTAGCTTTAATCATTAGCACGCCAATTGCCTTTTATATAACACATAAATGGCTATCAAATTTTGTTTATCGTATTGATATTCAGTATGTTGTATTTTTAATTATTGGAATTCTTACCTTTTTGGCTACGTCTTTAATCGTTGGAGCAATTGCTTATAAGGCGGCATTAGTTAATCCTGTAAAGAGTCTAAGAACTGAATAAATGTTTCAAAATATTGATAGTCAGATATTTATATTCGGAACTATATACTTAATGTCGCAAATACGAATTACCCCATCCTAAATCCTTCCCCTTGAAGGGAAGGACTTTCCTAACGAGTGTAGAAGCCCTTTC
>JAYVIV010000195.1:0-11978 GCA_043769985.1 Arcicella sp. | reverse complement strand
TCACAACTCACAACTCACAACTCACAACTCACAACTCACAACTCACAACTCACAACTCACAACTCACAACTCACAACTCACAACTCACAACTCATTTAGGTCTAAAAATCCACATATCATACGCTTGGAATTGACGATATGTGCCAATTTGAGTTGGCGATGCTCCGTAACCCAATCCAAAACAAAGAAAATTTCCTATTTTGACTTTCGCTAAACTAATACTGGCAGCTCCAGGATATTCACCATATTTTTTCCACGATTTTGTAGCTGTTTGAAACTCCCAAATGTCTTTTACCCCAGCACCAGTATTCTTTGATATTCCAAGTCCATAGAAAGTTCTTCCATCTATTTCAAAAGCTGTTCCATCATTTCTGTCATCCGCAGGAAAGTCGGGCAGTTGCTCCCATGTATCGCTTTTTGGCGTGTAAGCATATACTTTTATCCCTTGTTTTTCTAACGGGTTAGATTCTAATAAAATTAAAGCTCCTGTTTTTGTTCTTACCGCTTTAATTCCATAAAAATTTGTGAATGGCGGGTCTTTCATTTTCTGCCAATCAAAACTTTCATAGTCATAAGCATACATAGAAGGATTCTTTTTTATTTCAATAACAAAGCCTCTATTACTTGCTCCAAATCCAATCGTAGGACCCAATTCGCCTGGGAAATCTACTAATTGTCCAATTTCAGTATCAACAGTTCGTACATATTTTTTCTCTTGTGCTGCATAAGGGTTTCTGATATATCCCCCACCATAGATATAAGTCATTTTATCAGGGGCGTATTGCAAATCGAAATTAAATTTGTCATAAACTAAATCCTGCGTATTTCTTTCTTTTACCCAATAATTATTGAAAGGGAAATAAGAATAAGGTTGAAGTAGCTCCGCACCTGGTTCTTTTGTGAAGAAAACAGCTTTATCGCCACTTCTGGCTACAGCAAAATCTACATTAATATTACCGTCTCTCGGTATATCATCAACCCTCGACCAACCCGCTGGCAAGAAAGGTTCATAAATATAGTCAGGACTATAAATATAATTATCGCCTATTTTTATATATCCTCTTATATAATATTTAGTATTGGGTTTGATATTTCTGATTTCCTCCGTGAACGGGCCATCATTCGTTGAATTATTACCCGAATACTGACTATTATCATTAACCGTTGGATTAGGCTTTTCTGCCCATACTATTCCAAATTCTTCTTTATTAACCCTTGCTGGATTAATAGATTCGCAGTTTACTTCAAGAATGGAAGTATTTAGTTTTAAATATGCGGATGATACCAAAACCGAAGGCTGTGGTAAATCGACAATTCTTGGTTTTTCACAGGCTAAAATCAAATAGCCAACGAAAAAAATGATTAATATTTTTTTCATAATTATTCAGGCCAACCTATGGGCTTATCTATTGAACCAAATGGAAATGCAACTCTACAATCACTCTGACCAACCAATAGCCTTGTGAAGGGTAAAGAAGCGTCGAAAGGAATTGTTAATTTTTTTCGACTTACGGCTGAAACACTGAAATAACCGAGGGCAATATCATATTTGTCAGCCTCATTTACCAGATTCCCTTCGATTGGTGCGGGCTGGGGGTCAAAAATTGTCCCCACCCGCTTACGTTGTTCTTCATATAAGTTCCAAAAACGATACGCCTCTGGGTCTAAAGAATATTGAAGAACTTCAATATAATGCTTACCTCTTGCTCTTATTGGTGATGAGAAAACGGAAATATTGTTAATGAAATTACCATTGATGGCTACATCTGTTGCTATCGTTACATTATCAGCAGTGGTGGGAACCCAGCAATAATCATAACAAATTGAAGGACTAAAAGGAGTACAAGGTTTTCCAGTAGATTCCCAACGACTATAACCGTAGGCTGCCCATCGATAAAAATTTTGCTGCTCAGATGGATCTTTTGTGTTGGCATAAATTTGATAATAATCTGGGCTATTAAGATTCGGAATGTCCTTGAATTCATACCTCAAACTCCCAATATCTGGAACAGGAAGCATCTTTTGAAATTTAGTTGAATATACATCTCCATCTGGGAGCGTTACAACCAAACGATAACTCTTTCCAATGGAACCTACGAAACTTTCATCGGTAGTTACAAATGTTCCCAACTCAAGAATGTCTTGTTGCAGGAGCGTAGATTTACCTAAATTGTCTTGAATAATCACTTTAGCACCATTCAAAGCTAAACTTGCAGGTGTGGCAACTGACTTATCGTAAATACCTGTGTAAGTTAACTTGACTTTGTAACTTTTATTTTCATTAGAAATCAATCCGTCAACTACTAATTTAGGTTTTTCGACTCGTAAAGGCAAATTGACTTCCTCAATGCAAGAAAGAAGAAACAGGGGAAGGAGGAAGACTCCAAAAAGTGAAATGTATTTTTTAAAGTATTTCATTTTAAAAATTTATGTTACAGGTCAGAGAGGGAATAATACTACCAAATACCGATAATTGAAATGGGCGAGTAACTCTATTATAACTGGTGAAATATACTGAATAAGGGTTTTGTCTTCCATAAAAATTATATAATGATAATACCCAAAGACTATATCTTTTCTGATCTTTCTCTTTTCGAGTATCGAATGATAAAGAGAAATCTAAGCGGTGAAAATCTGGAATTCTGTCTAAGTTTCGCTTTGAATAATTAATAACTGGCAGATTATTAAACGAATATGCCCCGTCAGGATACGTGATTGGTCGCCCTGTATTATAGGTAAAATTTGAAGAAATATTGAATCCTTGTCCCAAGTTATAGAGAAATGAAATATTGAGTGTATGAGGTTTGTCAAAGTTTGCAGGATAAAACTCTCCATCATTCACTTGGTCTATAATGAAAGGAGTTGTAACGGCTATTAATGACCTTGCGTATGTATATGAAGCTATTCCCGTAAAATCTCCTTTGTTTTTTTTGATGGTAAATTCTATTCCATAATTTTTACCAATTGCGGGTAATAAAGCGGTTTCAAGCAACGGATTTTTAATTAATCTTGCCCCTTTTTTATATTCCAATAAATCCTTTTGGTCTTTGTAATATATCTCTACGGACGTTTCATAGGCATTTTCTTGAAAATTCTTGAAAATACCAAATGAATATTGATCTGAAACTTGTGGAGGAATGTATGTATCAGATAATTTCCAAAAATCAACGGGAGAGATGGCGGCAGTATTAGAGATTAGGTTTAAATACTGTCGCATTTTATTATAACCTAATTTTACTGAAGCGGTATTTCCCAATGCAATTCTTAATGAAAGTCTTGGCTCGAAACCACCGTAAGTCTTAGTAACCTCGCCAGAACCGTACTTTACGGAATCAATAATATTTTCACTCGAAATTTGTGTTAAAGGAGTATATTGATAAACCGTTTTAGCTCCTAAATTTTGGAAGAAAGTGTATCGTAATCCCAATTGTATAGAGAATATTTTTAAAAATTCATATTCTTGATTGATAAATAGAGACATTTCACGTGCTGCCTCACTGGGAAGGGTCTGTGAAATTACATTAGAAGTGGCACTCGTGGGTCGCTGAACGGCAGGACTTAAGTTATAGAGTATAAAACTTCCTCCTACATCAGATTTTGCCTTTTCAGATTTTGAATAAAATAAACTTGTTTTAATTTCCTTTTGTTGAATGGCTGAACGGAGTTTAAAACCTAAATCTTCTTTCAAACCAATAACATCGAAAGTATAATTACTAATAAGACCGCTCGTATTAATGGAAAGATTATCATTAATGGCATAATTCCAATTCAATGTACTTTGTACGGTGTTCCAAGCGTATGCAGTATCTTCTGGAAACTTGAAATCATCATAAGAACCATAACCAGATAATGAAATTCGATTCTTTTTATTAATTGTATAAGTTGCTTTAGCATTTATATCATAGAAAAATGCACGACTTTTACCTACGTTGCCTGGAAAATAACTAATTAAAAGATTGGGGTAAGCAATACGACTTCCTACTACAAATGTCAATTTATCTTTTATAACGGGTCCCTCAGCCAAAAGCCTTGCGGAGACCGTTCCTAAACCAACCGAATACCTAACTTTTTCGTTATTCCCAGTTCGAGTATTCATCGCTAAAATTGCAGAAAGCCTACCCCCATAATTAGAAGGAACGGCCCCCTTATAAAGCGTAACGTCGTTTACAACATCAGGATTAACACTTGAAAAGAAACCTAAAAGATGGGAAGTATTAAAAAGTGGAGCTCCGTCAAGTGTAACAAGATTCTGATCAACCCTTCCGCCCCTCACGTTAAGTCCGCCTGCTCCCTCACCTACTTGCGACACACCCGCTTGCAAAGTCAAAGATTTTAGAATATCAGTTTCTCCAAATGCTACAGGAATCTTTTTTATTGCTTGCATATTGAGTTTAATAGTCCCCATTTGAACCTCCTTGACATTGGCATCCTCTCGACGACCTTTCACGATTACCTCATCAAAGTCTTTGATTTCTTCTTTTAATTCAAAATTGACGGTGATATCATCATTCAAATCAACGGCTCTCACTTTTCTGTAATAGCCAACTGAACTAATTGTAATATTGTACTTGCCAAAAGGTAGGAAAATTGAATAATAGCCATTGGCATCGGTTGTAGTACCTTTTTTTTCAGATTCAATTGAGATTGTTGCTCCGACGATGGGAAGTTTTGTCGTAGCATCTATGACTCTGCCATCAAGTTTTGCTCTTGAAAATGCAGATGAGGCAATGGTGATTAGACATAAAATAAACACTATTTTTAAACCAAACCAACGTTTGTTTCGGAGCATAACTTTAATGTATTAAACGCTGTTTAAAAAAATGGAATTTTAAAGGGGAAATGACGAACAAAATTAAGTATTTGAAACAAAGTACGTCAATAATTTGGTCAAAAACAACGCCAATGTGAAGTTAAATTAATTCATTTCAAGGAAGATAATTAAAGGCAATAAAAAAGGTTGAGATGAGTCTTAACCTCAATAGTATATTTTATCAAAATCACTAAATCACAACTCTCTAAATCACAAATAACTCTACTCAAACATCAAATACAAAGTAACCGTATGACTATTAAGCCGTTGTATATCCCTTGCATAAGGATTGTTATTCGTGGGAGAAATAAACATATTCGTTATCCCATGTGAAAATCTTAGCTCTGGCGTGAATTTGAAATACTTAAAAAACTGTTCAAAACCAACCCCATATTCCAAAGATAAATCACCTGTTTTAGTATCTAATTTTCTGGTTGAAGCTGCATTTTTCCTAACATTCGCCTCAATGCCAATCTTAAAACCTGCATCCACAAACATCCTTGAATTGCCTCTTCTTTGAGATTTATATTTCAACAAAAGTGGAATTTCTAACCAAGTGGACTCACGCAATTCAGCAGGAAAATTTGGGGAATTATTAAAACGATAATCAACCTGACGACCGTACAAAGCAATGTTCATTCCTGTCTTAAAATCAAATCTATCATTCAATTTAAAGTTTACTAAACCTCCCACCTGAAAAGCAAAATTACCTGGTGAAACAATCGTTACGGCAGAATCAGTGGCACTGGTTGAACCAAAATTCTTACTGTGATAAACATTAAATCTTGATGTGCCAAATCCAAAAAGGAAGCCAAAGTGGACAATTTTATCATCATAAAATTCATCATAAAGTCGCTTGTACTCATATTTTTGTGCTGAAGAATTATGAGATAATCCAGCGATGAAAATACACGTAAAAACTGCAAAAAGAATTACTTTCTGCCTATATAAATCGTACTGATGCCAAATGTGAGTGGTAAACATTGAGTGTTGTTAAAGCCTGCCCGTTCAAATACCTTCATAAAATCGTTTCCTTCAGGAAATGCCTGTACCGAATCATACAAGTAAGTATAGGCGGAAGTATCCTTCGAGACGATTTTGCCAACGGTAGGCAGAATATTTTTAAAGTAAAAATTGTATAATTGCTTCATCGGAAACTTTTGAGGTTTTGAAAACTCCAAAACAATACAAGTCCCTCCCGATTTCATCACACGGCACATATCAGTCAATCCTTTTTCAAGATTTTCAAAGTTCCGTACTCCAAAACTAACGATGACCGCATCAAAAGTATTGTCCTGAAACTGTAATCTTTCCGAATCTCCCGACTGCAAAGTAATTACAGATTCCATGCCAAGTTTCTTGATTTTTTCACGACCAAAACTCAACATTCCCTCCGAAATATCCACGCCAACGATTTTATCAGGTTTCAAAGCCAAAGCTTCAATCGCAAAATCGCCAGTACCCGTAGCAATATCCAAAATCGTTTTGGGTTGAGCTTTTTTTAACAACTTTATGGCTTTTTTACGCCACAAAATATCAATTCCACCACTCAATAAATGATTCAAAAAATCATATTTGGGCGAAACGTTATCAAACATTTGGGCAACTTGCTCTTTCTTAGAAGCATCTTGCTCTTTATATGGAACTACGGTCATTGGAAAGGAGGCAGGAGACAGGAGGCAGTCCTAAATTGCCGTTTTCTCTTATGCCCTTCAAAATTTAATTAATTCAACAAAATTACAATACTCTACTTAGATAACCCCTCAATTAAAAAGATTGTTTCTCGAAAGCTCTGATTTATAATTTTAATCGTAAATTGGAATTTTTAACAATCACTCAGGTTACGCACCCCGTAATCATTCACTCAATCACTCATTGAAATTATGCACAACATCGGACTTTATATTTTATCGTTTTTCTTTGTCGCAGGAGGTATTTACCACTTCGTGAAACCCAAATTTTATTTGTATATGATGCCGCCTTACATCCCAAATCATAAATTGATGGTTTGGTTAAGTGGGATTACCGAAGTTATTTGTGGCGTAGGTCTATTATTCACCGCTACTCGTTCACTTTCAGCTTGGGGGATTATAGCGATGTTAATTATATTTTTCACCGTCCATATTTTCATGGTCACTTCTGATAAATTTCATAAAATACCAAAAGCATTTTTGTGGACGAGAATTGTTTTACAGTTTTTATTCATTTATTGGGCGTATTTGTATGTTTAACATTTATAAAAGCTAAAACAAATTACGCTGACGTACAAGGATTTACAGGAAAGAGACGAGCGTTATTAAGAAGATTTTAAAAATATTGAATTATTAACAATTTTACCATTCCCGTTACGTAAAATTACCTAATCTATAGGGTAATTTTACCCTATTTTCGTTACTTTTCTTGGTAGTGTAAATTCTTATTCATAAGTTTAGTCATTAATTATTAACCCTTTTAAATATCACAAATCAAAATGAGTAAAGTAATTACGCCCAAGGAAAACCCTGAAGAACATGAGCAAATCATGGGCTTCGTTCAAAGATTTAAAACTGAGACAGAACACAAAGTAAATTCTCAGTTTGTAACAAAGGAAGTTTTGGAAAATTTAATTTCCCAAGAAAACTTTGGAGGACTTAGAATTAATTATGGTAGAGATGACGACGGTATAAGGCAAATGGTTCTTGAAGCTACTGATGAAGGTAGAAATTCATTAAATGTTTTTTCTGCCCATCTTCCTACTTGCCCACCAGATTGTATTGTTTAATAAAATTTTTATGATTCAAGACATAATTCTCATAAATAGGTTTTTAGCACCGAGATGGATTTTAGTAATTTTTTCATCACTGATTATATTGTTGCCAGTAATATTGGCAACAATAAATCAGGACAAGCTGACCTATTCTTTAAAAATCATAAAAATTTATTGTATGGTGGCATTATTTTTCGAAATTTTATGCTGGTCTGTTATTTTATTGCCATTTGGTAATCATCAAAATCATTGGACAATTAACACATTTAATATTTTTGAGCTTTTATGTTTAGGGTATTATTTTTTTAACATAATTGTCAATAATCTTTTTAAAAATATAATTAAATATTTGACAGTATTTTCTGTAATAACGATTTCATTTTTGACCGTATTAAATTTTGACGATTTCAATAAATATGATACAATAACACATTCTGTAACATACTTAACATTAATGTTATTTGTACTCATAAATTTTTATGAAATTTTATACTTCAATGATTCTCTAAGTCTTGGACAATATCCTTATTTTTGGATAGCATCTGGGGTTTTGGTATACTTCGCAGGTTCTTTTTTTGTAAATCTTTTTAGTAATACCGTACTTTTCAATAGTTCATTCAATGATTACTGGCTCATTTATTACATTTTATTAATCATCTTTAGAATCTTTTTAGCAATCGGTTTATGGTTCAGCAAGACACCGCCACAATTAAGTCCATCATCGAAATAGGCACTTTTGCCATGTTGGTATTTTCAAGCACAATCATTTGCTTGGTATATTTTCTGCACGCCCGCCTTATTAAGCAAAAGTATGGAGTTTAGGATTTAGGGGTTGGAATTTAGGAATTCATACAAATACTAAAATTCCTAAATCCCAACCCCTAAATCCTAAATCCCAACCCCTAACCCCCAAAAAATGAACGAAGCAAAAGTAATAATTCTCGGCACTTTTGCCATGCTTCTGCCCGTAACGGCAATTATTATATTCGTCATTTTCTATAATCGTCGTCAACGTTTGCAACGTGAAAAGTTGGAACGCATTGAGGAAATCCACCGCCAAGCAATGCTTGAAGCCAGTGTGGCTTCCCAAGAAAATGTCCGTCGGCAAATTGGCGGAGATTTACACGACGAAATCGGAACGCTCTTGTCTGCTACCCGAATGAGCCTTACGCAAATCACCAAATACGAAGATAACCCCACCAAACGGAAATCTCTTATAAATCAAACCGAAGAATTACTGAACGATACGCTTAACAACGTCAGAAGACTTTCTAAGGAATTGATGCCCAGTACCTTAGATGAATTCGGATTAATCATTGCCCTCAAAGATTTTACTGAAAAAATGACTGAATTTACCGAAGTAACGGTTTGTTTTAGTCACGGAGAATTGTCGGAGGTGTTTGATAAAAAAATAGAATTGGCACTTTATCGCACGGCTCAAGAATTGGTGAATAATGCCCTCAAACACGCAAAAGCGAGTGTGATTAGTATTCAATTACAAGTAAGGAATAATAATTTAGTGCTTCAAGTTTCGGATAATGGCATTGGATTTGATTTGGCAGAAATTAACAAACCCGATAGAGGCATTGGTATAAAAAATATTGAAAGTCGTATTAGCGTAATAAAAGGAAAGATTAAATTTGACGTAGAAAAAGGTAGAGGTTCAACTTTTGAAGTAACCATCGCCTTGTAATTAAACCACAGATTATACGGATGCGACGGATTTACACGGTTTTTTTTATTTGTTCATATTTTAAAATTCTGATGTATTCCTATTAAAATAATTAGACGGAATTATTTACTTTAAGTCGCAGAACCTCACCCGAGCGTCGGTCGCCCCGCCCCCCTCTCCAAAAGAGAGGGGGAGAAAAAAGAGGACGAATGCTCCCCTCTCCATTGGAGAGGGGGGCGGGCGACCGACGCTCGGGTGAGGTTGTGCAGACTTTGCGACTTAAAGTATATAATTCCGTAATTAGATAAAGTAAGGTGAGATTTTGACCCAACGAAAAGAAAATCCGTGTAAATCTGTTTAATCCGTACAATCCGTGGTCTAATCAATCCCAGTACCTCATCATTCCCAAACCATGAAAGATATTAAAATTAGAATTGCAATTGCCGATGATCACGCTATTTTTCGTCGTGGCATCGTCTCCCTACTACAAAATAACGATGATTTCGAGGTTGTTCTTGAAGCTGGAAATGGTCAGGAATTGATTGATAATTTAGAAGCAGCTCGCCCACAAGTCATTTTAATGGATTTGCAAATGCCTGTTTTAGATGGCATTAGGGCAACTCAACAAATAAAAGCCAAATTCTCGCACATCAAAATCATCATCATCTCCATGCACGACGAATCTCAATTTGTCTCGCACTTAATGGAACTGGGAGCAAACGGCTATCTTTTAAAAGATGCTGATCCAGATGAGGTCGAGAATGCTATTTATACTGTTAATAATGAAGATTATTATTATGGTAAATTCTTGTTGAAAGTCATGCACAACCGTATGGTGAATAAGCCCACCCGCAAAGCCATTCCATTTTTCTCAGCTCAAATTGAATTGACTGAAAGAGAAGTAGAAGTGCTTCAATTGATTTGTGAGGGCATAACGGCAGCACAAATTGGAGATAAAATCAGTCTGAGTAATCGGACAGTGGAAGGACATAGAAACAGAATTATGGAAAAAACAGGTACGAAAAATATTGCAGGTTTGGTGGCTTGGGCAGTAAGGAATGGAATTGTGTAGAGGTTCTAAGGTCATAGATTTTTATTGAGGTTTTTATCGTTAACCCTCCTAAGCGTTTCAAATGCTTAGGAGGGTTTTTTGTAAATTTCATAAAAACTTAGTGAAACTCTGTGACAAACCCTGTGAGACTCTGTGACCTTTGATTAACTTTGTATTTTAGAAATCAATTACTTTTTAATACGAAATGCAAGCAAATTTTATAGAAGAACTTCGTTGGCGTGGAATGTTGCAAGACATGATGCCTGGCACCGAAGAACAATTGAATAAAGAAATGACGGCAGCTTATATCGGTTTCGACCCTACGGCAGCCTCACTACATATTGGAAATTTAGCCACAATAATGCTTTTAAAACATCTACAATTGTGCGGGCATAAGCCTTTTGCTCTCGTGGGCGGGGCTACGGGCATGATTGGTGACCCATCAGGAAAGGCGGCTGAACGGGAATTTTTATCGGAAGAAACCCTTCGTTTTAATCAAGATAGTATCAAAAAACAGTTAGAGAAATTCTTGGATTTTGATTCGGGCGAGAACTCTGCTGAAATGGTCAATAATTACGATTGGTTCAAAGATTTTTCGTTCTTAGGTTTTCTTCGTGAAGCGGGTAAGCACCTGTCTGTCAACTACATGATGTCGAAAGATTCCGTGAAAAAGCGTTTAGAAACGGGTATTTCTTTCACTGAATTCTCCTATCAATTATTACAAGGCTACGATTTTTATTGGTTATACAAAAACAAAAACGTCCGCTTGCAAATGGGTGGTTCAGACCAATGGGGGAATATTACCACGGGAACAGAAATTATTCGTAGGAAGGAAGCCACAACGGATGTTGCCACAACGGATGTTGGTGGTTCAGAAGAAATCGAACATCGTGCCTTTGCCTTGACAACGCCTTTGGTAACGAAAGCGGATGGAACAAAATTTGGCAAATCAGAATCTGGCAACGTTTGGTTAGACCCTCAAATGACGACTCCCTATCAGTTTTATCAGTTTTGGCTAAATACAGCAGATTCGGAATGCTCAAGATTATTGCGAGTTTTCACGCTTTACAACCAACAAGAAATTGAAAAATTAGAGACTGAACACGCAGAAAATCCACATCTCCGCATTATGCAAAAGGCAATTGCAAAGGAGGTTACAACCCGAGTTCATTCAGCAGAGGATTTTGAAATTGTGAAAGCGGCTTCTGAATTATTATTCGATAAAAATGTAATCGAGCAATTCGAGTTAGTTGATAGTCAGGTAGTTGAGGCTTTAGATTTAATAAAAGTGAGTAAAGAAAATTATCAAAACTGTGCAAATCTGACGGATTTTTTAGCAACCTTAATTTTAGATGCACAAGGTGAACCAATAATTTTTAAGTCAAAAGGAGACACCCGAAAAGCAATTCAAGCCAACTCTGTTAGTGTAAATAAAGTAAAAATCACTGATCCGAATAAGTCTTTAGACTTTAAATTATTGAGAGATAAATACTTAATAATCAATCACGGGAAACAAAAAGTTTACGTGGTAGAATTGGTATAATATTCTCTAATACAACCGTTGTCAGGGCGAAAAGCCGCTGACAGGGTTGTATTTATTTTTCGGAACTATGCATTATTTGGCGGATTACCCCATCCCAACCCTTCCCCTTAAAGGGAAGGGCTTTAATCTGGCTTAAAGCCCCTCTCTTTAAGGAGA
>JAYVIV010000194.1:0-15806 GCA_043769985.1 Arcicella sp. | reverse complement strand
GTTGGTACTTAAAAACTCTTTAACAAAAACTATTGATAATCAATTAGTTATACTGTTTTCAACCGCTTAACAAATAGCGTACCGCTCAGTAATGATTTTTTCTTTTTAATTATTAAAAAAATATGATAAATCTTCGACTTTTTCCATATCACACAGGCATATGGGAAGGCACCTATACACGTATAAATCCAGATGGAATAGTTGCTGGAAAATGGCGTAGTAAACTCACAATCAGAATGTTAAGTACCCAACATTACCATCAAGTTAATGAATATTTTTGGGAAGATGGACATTATGAACTCCATGATTTTGGAGTATGTGCATTTAATGAAAAAGGTGAATTGATTTTTGATAATCCAAGAATTCTGGGTAAATCATGGGAAACACATGATTCTGTGGTACTTACATGGAGTTACAAAGATCAGCCAGGTTCAAATCTTTACGAAATGATAGATTTTATCGGAGAGGAGAAAAAGCATAGAATCAGAACTTGGAAATGGTCTTTGAATGATGAGTTTCAAGGCCTAACTATGATTGATGAAAGACAAACCGCCGTTCAGTCCGAAATACCAGAATCATTTTACGAAAACTTAGCTTCAAGACGTTTTATGGGCGTTTCGAGGAGCAATAAATAATTTGTGAGTTAGTGAGTTGTGATTTAGTGATTATTCGGAGTATGATTGTTTTCTCCAAATCACTAAATCACTAATTCATAAATCACAACTAAAAACATGACCATCACAGAAAAAATAATGGCGATCAATTCTGGTCGTGATAAAGTAGTGCCTGGGCAATTGGTATGGACAAACATTCAATCCGTCATGACGATGGACTATCTTGGAACAGAAACATTTAAAGCTTTCGATTCTCTGGGAAAAGCAGAAGTATTTGATAAAGAACGAGTTATCTGTGTTTCTGACCACTTAGTGCCTCCTCCAACTCCAGCCTTTGCAACGCTTTTGAATCAATGGCGAGAGGCAGTAAAATCTCATGACATAAAGCATTTTTATGATTTAGGTCGTCAGGGAATTGCTCATCAAATCATGGTGGAACAAGGTCACGTTTTACCCGGTACTTTATCAATTGGTACAGATTCACACGCTAATACTTATGGTGCCGTCGGTGCGGTAGGCAATGCAGTTTCGGTTTCAGATGCTGCCGTGGCAATGGCTACTGGAAAGTCATGGTTTAGAGTTCCCGAGACGGTAAAATTTCATATTACGGGTAAATGGCAACCGTGGGTGATGGCAAAAGATTTGAGCCTCCACATTATGGGAATGATGCACTGGAATGGTCATTTAATTTATAAAACTATTGAGTTTGACGGTCCTGCAATTTCAGATTTGGGAATGGCAGGGAGAATGACTTTGTGCAATATGACCGTTGATTTAGGAGCAAAAAATGGAATCATTGCCCCCGATGCCACAACGGCAGAATTTCTCAGTCCTGTTCAAAAAGGTAATTGGAATTATGTTTTGTCAGATTCAGATGCAGTTTATGAAAAAGTTTACGAAGTCGATGTAACTAACTTAGTACCAACCATTTCAATGCCTGATAAATTAGATGAAGTCAGACGAGTAGAGGAAGTTCAAGGCACAAAATTCAACAAAGCTTTTGTAGGCACATGTACGAACGGACGATTGGAAGATATTGAAATGATAGCCAGAATTCTGAAAGGAAAACAAGTGCATAGAGATGTAAATTTTATGTTAGTTCCTGCCTCAACTCAGATTTACTTAGATGCTATCAAAGCGGGATATATTACTGATTTAATGGAAGCGGGCGTGGCAGTTGATACGCCATCCTGTGCTTCATGTGCGGGTATTCACACGGGCGTTGCAGGTGATGGCGACATCGTTTTGAGTGCTGGTAATAGAAATATGAAAGGTAGAATGGGTAGTAAAAATGCTCAGATTTACCTTACGAGTCCTGCCGTAGTGGCGGCTTCGGCTTTAACTGGCGTGATAACAGACCCAAGAAGTCTGTAATTGTTGAGGTTTGATTTGTTGAATTGTTGTAAGTTTGTGAGAAGAAAAATGAGCTTGTACAATTTTCTAATCACAATTTTAAAGACTAATTCTATGAATTCAAGTGCTGTATTTGCAATCGAAATGAAGGCACGAGCCAAACAATTCTCATTAAGAATAATTAAATTATTTCAGAGTTTACCTAAGACAGAAGAAGCAAAAATCTTGGGCAGACAGCTTTTAAGATCTGCAACTTCAGTTGGAGCTAATTAAAGAGCAGCTTGCTGGGCAAGGTCAGATAATGAATATTATGCAAAACTGAGTATTGTTGTAGAGGAAGCAGACGAATCTACGTATTGTTTAGAATTGATTGACGAATCGAATATATTTAGTACGGATAGAATTGCTCCGATTTTAAATGAGGCAGAAGAAATTACTAAAATTTTTGCTGCTTCGAGGAGAAAATTGAAATTAGAAAAATAGAATTGCTGAAATTTTCAACAATTCAACAAATCAACAATTCAACAAATGATAATTAAGGGAAAAGCCTGGGTTTCAGATAATTATGTCATGTCATACGATATGGTATTACAAAAAGACTGGACATCCCCGATAAATAAGGAAGAAAATGCCAAATGGATCATGGCAGGCGTTTCCGAAGAATTCAATCAAGAAGGGGCATTTAGGGATGCTGGATATACATTCATCGTTGCACGACATAATTTTGCTGGTGGAGGAAAATCTATTGAGCATTGTGTAACTGGACTCATGGGTGCGGGTATCAAAGCCGTCTTTGCGGATTCATTCGCCAGACTTCAATTTCGCAATGCCATTAATTATGGCTTGCCATTTATTACCTGTAAAGACATTGCAGATATTGCTCGCACAGGTGATGAATTAGAATTTAATCCAGAAACGGGTGAGATTAAAAATCTTACGAAAAGACAATCAAAAATATCAGTCCCCGTTTCTCCATTCGTAGCGGAAGTGGCTGAGGCGGGTGGAATTATGGATTTTATTAGAAAAAGAATTGCTGAGGGAACGGTTGATGAATTAAGGTAGCCCCGAGCGTCGGTCGCCCTAACCCCCGAAAGGGGAATTTAGACGGAACATTTTTCAAGGAATCATCTTAACGAATAAAATTTATCAAAACAAAAAAAGCAAAATTCCCCCTTCGGGGGTCAGGGGGCCATGAGAGAGAATTTATTAAAACAAAAGTGGGCAAATAAAGAAGCTGTCCTCGGAGTCATTTCAAATTCATCTGACCCAACCATTGCAGAACTTTGTGGTTGGTCGGGCTTGGATTTTTACATGATTGACGGTGAACATTCGCCCGTAACCACTTCCGAAGTACAAAATATTGTCCGTGCTTGCGAATTGACGGGGACAGTTCCTCTGGCTCGAGTTCGCTCAAATGACCCTAAACTAATTCTTCAATTTATTGATGCAGGAATTATGGGCGTGATGATGCCAGGAATGATGAATGTTAATGATGTTAATGATTTCGTAAAAGCCATGAAATATCCCCCAATGGGCGAAAGAGGCATGGGACCTGCCCGTGCTTGGGATTATGGACTTGGAAAAATGACTCAATTAGAATACGTAAACTTTGCCAACTACAATACCTTGGTTTTACCGATGATTGAGGATATTAGAGCCTTAAATAATCTCCCAGAAATGTGCCAAGTATCAGGCATAGACGGATTTATTATTGGTCCAAGAGATTTAGCGATGTCAATGGGTTTTATGGATGGACCTGCCCATGAGGAAGTAAAAGAGGTAATTGAGCAAATTTTCAAGATTGTTCTGGAGGCTGGTTTAGTAATTGGAACGGTTGCAGGAACGGGAGAGCAGGCCAAAGCATTAATTGAAAAAGGAGCATTATTTTGTTTGAATTCCGTACAAGGATTCATTAAAGCTTCGGCTTCTGAATTTATGAAAGGAGGTATTGGGTTATAGGTTTGAGGTCGTAGATTACATTTAGTTCATTGTTTGAGTCTCAAAATATTTTATACCTACTAATTCATAACTAATATCTCATAACTAAGAAAACATGAAATCATTAATCGTATTATTCAATCTCAAAGAAGGCGTTTCAGCGGCTGATTATGAGGCTTTTGCCAAGGATTTGGATATTCCAACCGTGAAAAGTTTGAAATCAGTTTCAGAATTTCAAGTGTTTAAATCACAGGGAATTTTTGGATCAGAGGCAATTCCACCTTACCAATACGTGGAAATTATTCATTTTGATTCTACAGAAAACCTCGTTTCTGATATGGGTAAAGAACCTAAAATGGCAGAAATTCTTGCTAAATTCCAAGAATTTGCGGATAATCCGATTTTTATAGTTTCAGATTTAATTTAATTTGTCTGAATTTGGATAATAAGGACTTTTTGATTTTTAGGATTTATCTCTTATTCATCCAAATCCTAAAAATCCATTAATCCTGCGAATCCAAATTCAGACAACCTATTCTATGTATAATCTAAAAGGAAAAACCGCCATCGTTACAGGTTCTGGTCGTCACGCTGGAATTGGAGAAGCCATTGCTTTGCGATTTGCGGAAGAAGGCTGTAATGTTGTAATTTCAGACATCAGTAAAGCCAAAGGAAATGAGTTTACAGACGAACATATCGGTACAACTTCCGAAATGGACGAAATTGTAAAGGCTTGTGAAGATTTAGGAGCAAAAGCAATCGCAGTTCCATGCGATGTTAGAATTGCCAAAGATTGCCAAAACCTTGTCAGTCAAGCCATTATAGCATTCGGACAAGTTGATATTTTAGTGAATAATGCGGGAGTTGGTTATTTGATGGAGGCTTTCACCGAATTCAAAGAGGAAAGTTGGGATGCCGTTTTGGATGTAAATTTGAAAGGTGCTTTTCTATGTTCACAGGCAGTGGCACGACAAATGATATCGTCAAAAACAGGTGGTTCAATTATCAATATTGCGAGTCAGGCGGCAAAATCTGGATTTCCTTTTGCGGCGGCTTATACCGCTTCAAAACACGGATTGATTGGTCTAACACGCTCAAATGCCGTAGAATTAGGTGCTTTTGGTATTCGAGTAAACGCTGTTTGTCCCAACCATATCACCACAGGTTTAGGACATTGGCAAAATAAGTTCTTCTCTGACAAATTAGGCTTAGATTACGAAACTTATCTACAAGCTATCAAAGACCGTAACCCCTTGAAACGTACAGGTTTAGTAGCAGACATAGCCAAAGCTGTAGCCTTTTTGGCATCTGACCAATCTTCATATATTACGGGCGAGGCAATGAATGTGACGGGTGGGGAGGAGTATCATTGATTTTGTCATAATTATTAGATAAATTTGAATTCAACAAAATAAATAGGCTTATGTCAACCTTGGAATTAAAAAACGAAATACATAAAAAAGTAGATTCTTTAAAAATAGAATCAGAACTTTTTGAAGTAAATCACACTTTGGATTTACTATTATCCGCAAAACTTACCGACGAAGAAAAGTTTCTGCTTAATAGAATGAATCAAACTATTATTGAGGTTAGAGAAGGAAAGGGAATCCCACATGAAATAGTCAGTAAAGAAGCAAAGACATGGCTGAAAAGGTAGTTTGGATGAGTAAAGCAAAGGAAGATTATAGAGAAATTATTTCTTACTTGCTTGATAAATGGTCATTTGAAGTAGCAGATAGATTTACAACTCAAATAGATGATGTTATTGAATTATTAAAAGTACATCATTATCTGGGAGCTGTGTCAGGAAGATTAACTTCACTAACAAAAATCACAATCCAACCACATTATACTTTATATTATCTTTTTGTCGAAGATATGATTTGTGTTGTTAATATTTTGGATAATAGGCAAAAGCCTCAACTAATTTAAAATCATTCTGAAAACGAAAAATCGTAGGACAGAATGATTTTTTTTTAGATTTGATAGTAATACTCACACATTCTATCGTTCAATCAATCACTCATTAAATACATGAAATACCAACTCGGAATAGACATCGGCGGAACATTTACCGACTTAGTTTTACTGGAAGAAAAAACAGGAAAGTTGTTTTTCGGAAAAACCCTTACAACCTACGATAACCCTTCAAATGGTATCATTAACGGTACCAAAGAACTCTTATCTAAACATCAAGTTTCTGCCTCAGATTTGTCTGGAATTGTGCATGGAACAACCCTTGTAACCAACTCAATCATCGAACGTAGAGGGGCTTTGACAGGATTTATTACCACCAAAGGTTTTGAAGATGTTTTGGAAATTGGTCGTGAATTACGATATGATATTTATGATATTTTCTTGAGCGTTCCAGAACCATTAGTGGCTCGAAATTTTCGTTATGGAATCACAGAACGAATTGATTATCAGGGAAGTGTAGTAGATTTAATTAACGAATTGGAAATAAAAGAAGTTGTTGATAAACTAATTCAACAAGGCGTTAAATCTATTGCCGTTTGCTTTTTAAACTCATTTACAAATCCTTCTCATGAGCGTAAAGTAGGGGAATATATCAAGAAAAATTATCGTGAAATATACGTCAGCTTATCATGTGATGTAATGCCCGAAATCCGTGAATATGAGCGTTCATCGGCAACGGTAATGAACGCTTATGTTCAACCTTTGACTGATCAATACTTAGGTACTTTATCCAAAAGATTAAAAGAAGAAGTTGGGTTTAACGGAACACTAAACATCATGATTTCGTCGGGAAGATTAACAACGGTTGATGGAGCAAGAAAAACACCCATTCAATTGTTGGAATCGGGTCCAGCAGGTGGCACGATGGCAGGGGTTTTCTTTGGTAAATTAACTGGCAAAAAAGATTTATTAGCCTTCGACATGGGCGGGACAACCGCAAAGGCATCTTTAATATTTGACCTAAAACCAGAAATTACCAACCAATTTGAAGCTGCCAGAGTGATGCGTTTTAAAAAAGGGTCTGGTTTACCAGTAAGAATTCCAGTGATTGATATGATTGAGATTGGAGCAGGAGGAGGTTCAATTGCCCATTTGAATAAATTAGGATTGCTCCAAGTTGGTCCCGAATCGGCAGCTTCTGAACCTGGTCCTGCTTGTTATGGTCGTGGAGGAGAACGCCCAACAGTAACAGATGCTGATTTAGTTTTGGGGTATTTGAATGAAGATTATTTCTTGGGTGGCTCGATGAAATTGGACAAAGAAGCTGCTCGAAACGCTCTAAATGAACATATTGCAAAACCTTTGAGTATCACCATCGAAGAGGCCGCTATGGGAATTCATCGAATTGTGAATGAGAATATGGCTAATGCGGCTCGTGTTCACATTCTCGAAAAAGGACACGACCCACGATTTTACTCAATGTTGGCTTTTGGGGGGGCAGGTCCCGTTCATGCTTTTCAAACGGCTCGTTTATTAAATTCACCCCAGTTGATAATTCCTGTGGGGGCTGGAGTAGTTTCTGCCTTAGGCTTTTTGGTTTCTCCGATTGCCTCCGAACAAATTAGAAGTTATGTTTCTTCGATTTCTCAGATTGATTGGAAATTTTTGAATCAACAACTTTCAGAAATGGAAGAGGCTGGGTTTGAGTTTTTGGTGGGTGCTGGAGTGAATGCAAGTGAAGGTACAATCACAAGAGTGGTTGATATGCGTTATTCGGGTCAAGGACACGAAATTTCTGTGACCATTCCAAACGGTATTTTATCAGAAAATTCCATTGATATCATTGAGCAAAATTTCGTAAAAGAATACGAATTTAGGTACGGAAGAAGTATTGAAGATATTAGTATTGAGGCAGTTACATGGCGAGTGGTTGTTTCTGGAAAATCTCCCGAAATAATTCCAAATCAAGTAGTCGAAACAGAGGGTAAAGGTGCGTTAAAAGGCATGAGAAGCATCTTTTTGATGGGGGATAAATCTTATTCTGACGTGCCAGTTTTCAGTCGTTACGACCTAAAACCAAATGAAATTTTCGATGGTCCAATGGTAATTGAGGAAATGGAATCTACGGTAATTATTGGTAGAGATTCCTTAGTTAAAATAGATGAATTTAAGAATATTGTCATTGACTTATTGTAAAAGAGTATTGTATTAGCTTCTATTGCTTTTTCAAAAAATTAGCCAATAAGTCTGTCTGAATTTAAATTCGTTCTGGATATTGATAAATTTTTCATAACTCAAAACCAATGTACTTTCTGCATCAATTCCGCAATTAGTATGCCCCAATAAGTGCCTGTTGCATTTCCTAAAGCTCCAACCAAAATGCCTGGCAAAGTCAAATCTCCTCTATTCAAACTTCGAGAAAGTGCCATAGCAGAAGTTGAACCGCCAACATTTGCTTGTGAGGCGATGGACACAATATCCCAATCAATTTTTAATAATGCTCCTAACCCGAAAGTTATTAGTCCATGTACGGTTACCAATATAGTTACAAAAGCCATCAATATAATGGCTAATTGCCCATCTTTCAATAAGGCAGGAACGTCACAATATGCTCCAATAACCGCCAAAAACAAGTAAACGCCCAATAATCCTAATAATTTATGTCCTTTCAAACGGTTTACTAAGGGAATTTGTGCTAAAATTAAAGCGATGGTCGTGAGCCAAAGTATATTTGGTATTTGGGGAATTAATTTGTTCAACCAAGAAGCTAATAAAATGCCCGATAAACTCATAAACAATAAAAATGCAATGTCAAATGGTCGTACACTTTCAACATCACTCATGAATTTATCCGTGTCAACCTCAGATTCTCCTTCGACTTTTATAAGTTGGGTTCTTGGAAATTGTTTCTGAAGTATTTTGGGAAGCGTTAAAGTGGCAATTACCCAAACAGCGGTGATGATATTATCGGCAACGGTAGCTGCTGAAAATAGTCCTCCTTGTTGCGAAACGCCATAATGAAGAGCAACAGCATTGAAATTCATACTTCCACCGATATAGGTTCCTGTGTACATACCTCCCAAAGCGTAATAAAAAGTTCCAATAGTAGATTTTCCATTGACTGCCCACATGGCAATTAAAGCCCCAATCATGGTGGCAAATGAGCCAATCAGAAACATAAGTAACATAGGCTTTCCTGCCTTTTTTAAGCTGTTTAGGTTAATATTCAACAGCATCAAAAAGATTGAAATAGGAGCAACGTAGGCAAATATGTTCTCATAAACGGGTGTAGCTGGTGTTGAAGCAGGAATTACACCCAGATTTGCAACGATGGCGGTAATGATTATCACTAATAATCCAGTGCCTAAATGATTAAAAAACTTTTTGCCGTTAAGCCATTCAGCGATAACTACGTTTAGAAATAGGATTGTTAGAATGAAGATTGGGTTTGTTGACATTTTGGGATTTGATTAGTGATATTGAATGCAATATTGATAATTTTCTTCGTAAAACAATATAGGATAGATATTTCTTTTTATCTTCGCAAAACCAGCAAAAACCAATTTTCAATGCAAAAATCGAAACTGTTTTTTCCAATTCTAATACTTTTCATAATTGCCTTGACAGGTGCTTTATATTGGTTTGAAAATCAAGAAGCCAGTCCAGAAGATAATCAATATATTGCCCTTCCAGATAGTTTAATCCAACAATTAGCTCAAAAAGATTCTACTGAAAAAGCTAATTTTCTAAATACTCGACCGCCAAAAATGGACGAAATTTTGAGGCAAAATGAAATGTTTTTTGAACAAAAAAAAGATAGCTATACTTTCCAACTTTTCAGAGATTCTTTGGGGGTAAAATTGTTGGTTCTGTTGGGTACGAAGACGCTTGGGGAAAGTCGAGATAGAAGTTTAGAAAATGTTTTGAAAGCCGAGACAAGTGACTTAAATTCAGATGGTTATCCAGAGATTTTAATTTATTCAAAAAATAAAAATAAACTAAATTTTATTGGTTTTGAAGCACAAAACGGATTGCGAAAATTCTTCTTACCTTCGCTCATGGGGAGACAGTCTTTCGGTTATGCAGGACAGGATACGTTGTTCGTTGAAAACAACAATCTTGTGAGACGCTTTCAGTTTAGAAATTCTCAATTTTCAACCTTTCCTTCTGGCACTCGAACCTGTGAATATTCACTTGGGCAAGATCTAAAATTTTCAATGGTTAGGACTTTAGATACTGAATGAAATACAAAGAAATGATATATGTAAAGTATGACCCACGAAATAATAAAAGCAACAGCAAAAGACTCCAAAATTCTATCGGATTTATGTTATGATATTTATCCCCAAACCTACTCAAATTGGTGGCATGACGATGGAAAATGGTACATGGAAACCATGTACAATCCCGAGAAAATGTTAAATGAATTAGAGGATAAAACTTCTGAATTTTACTTTCTTAAAATAAATGAAAAACCTCAAGGATATTTGAAGGTAAATCACACCTTTAAAAATGAACCTGACAGTTTTGAAATTGAACGTATATATTTAGACCAAGTTTTTGCAGGACAAGGTTTTGGTAATCTTTTGTTAAATTTTGGCATTGAAATAGCTCGCAGATTGAATAAAGAGACTGTGTTTTTGAAAGTAATGGCATCTGGAACGAACGTAATTAAGTTTTATGAAAAAAATGGATTTGAAACCACTGGCTCAGAGATTTTATCATTTGATTTGTTGAAATCGGAATTAAGAACCATTAATACGATGAAAAAAATATTATAAAATACTTCATAATGGAAAAGTTACGTTCACAAAATTGGTTCGGAAAAACTGGTAAAGACGGTTTTATTTACCGTGCTTGGATGAAAAATCAGGGAATCCCTGATGATATGTTTGACGGTCGCCCTGTCATTGGCATTTGTAATACTTGGTCGGAACTGACACCATGTAATGCTCATTTTAGAGACTTGGCTGAATCTGTAAAAAAAGGTGTTTATGAAGCAGGAGGCTATCCTGTTGAGTTTCCTGTAATGTCTTTAGGCGAGACTTTGATTAAACCTACCGCCATGCTCTATCGCAATTTAGCAAGCATGGATGTGGAAGAATCCATCCGTGCGAATCCTATTGATGGTGTGGTTTTGCTTTGCGGTTGTGATAAAACTACGCCTTCGCTCGTGATGGGTGCTTGTTCGGTGGATATTCCTACACTCGTAATTTCGGGCGGGCCCATGCTGAAAGGGCATTGGCGTGGAAAAGATATTGGTACTTCGGACGTTTGGCGTTTTGATGAAGCTTTTAAATTAGGTGAAATAAACGAACAACAATTCACGGAAGCGGAGGGTTGTATGGCTCGCACGCAAGGACATTGTGCCGTGATGGGAACTGCCTCAACCATGGCAACTATGGTGGAAGCCCTTGGGCTTTCATTACCCAATAATGCGGCAATTCCTGCGGCTGATGTTCGTAGAAAAGTTATCTCTCAATTATCAGGTCGTCGAATTGTGGAGATGGTGAAAGAAGATTTGACACTTTCAAAAATCCTAACTCGTGAGGCTTTTGAGAATGCCATTATGATCAATGCCGCCATTGGTGGTTCTACCAATTTTGTGATTCATCTTTTGGCAATTGCAGGAAGAATCGGCATTGAATTAAACATGGATGATTTTGATAAATTCTCTCAAAATATTCCTCTGTTGGCTAATTTGCAACCCTCTGGCTCATTTTTCATGGAGGATTTATATTATGCAGGTGGATTACCAGCTGTCATTAAAGAAATGAAAAGTGTGCTTCATAATGATGCCCTTACTGTAAATGGAAAAGGAATTGGAGCAAATTCAGAAAATGCGGAGGTCTTCGATAGAAACATTGTTGGTACGATGGAATTGCCTTTTAAAGAAAATTCAGGAATTGCAGTAGTCAGAGGAAACCTTGCCCCCAATGGTGCGGTGATTAAACCTTCGGCGGCAACGCCAGCCTTAATGACCCACCGTGGGAAAGCCGTAGTTTTTGAAACCATTGAAGATTATCACGCAAGAATTGAAGACCCAGATTTAGATATTGATGAAAATTCAATCATGGTATTAAAAAACGTAGGACCGAAGGGGTATCCAGGGATGGCAGAAGTTGGAAATATGGGGATTCCAAAGAAATTATTAGAAAAGGGGGTTCACGATTTAGTAAGAATTTCGGACGGTAGAATGTCGGGTACGGGTTTTGGAACAGTTGTCCTCCACGTTTCACCAGAAGCAGCAGATGGCGGAAATTTAGCTTTAGTTCAAAATGGTGATTACATTAGTTTGGACGTTCCAAATCGAAGTTTAAACTTAGAAGTTTCGGAAGAGGAACTATCAGAAAGACGTAAAGATTGGCAACCAATTGATATGAATATTACACGTGGATACGTCAGTATGTACATCAAACACGTAGAACAAGCACATCTGGGGGCAGACATGGACTTTCTGAAAGGCAAATCTGGAAGCGTAGTTTCGAGGGATTCGCATTGATTTCAATAAAAAATGGACGGCAAATACGATGAAATTATAGAAATATGTTAAAATACTGCTATTCCAAAATTCTCAAATCTGCCGAATCATAGCTCTTTCAAAATATTGACAACTTGAAAAGGAATAACTTAATACATATTGAAGAACAAGGAACAAGGGATGGATTTCAAGTTGAAACCGTCCTCATTCCAACTGAATTGAAAATAAAATGGATTGAACAAGCCGTTGATGCAGGAGTGAAACGTATTCAAATGTCATCTTTTGTTCATCCAAAATTAGTTCCGCAAATGGCTGATGCTGAGGCGGTTTGTGAGGGAGTTCGTAAAAAAAAAGGAGTAATTTATAGCGGTTTAGTTTTGAATGTAAAAGGCGTTGAAAGAGCCATTAAATCTGGTTTAGATCACATTGCAATTTCTTTGTCTGCAAGTAACTCCCATAGTCGAAAGAATGCCAATAAATCAATTGAAGAATCTTTAGTTGAATTTGCAGATATGGCACGGATTGCCAAAGAAGCTGGATTGACAGTTAGAGGAGGTATTCAATGTGCTTTTGGGTGTAGATATGAAGGGGAAATCTCTGAACAATTTGTGATTGATTTAGCCAAACGCCATCTTGATTTAGGGATTGATGAATTATCTCTGGCGGATTCAACTGGTATGGGTAATCCAGTACAAATGAAAAGACTATTATCGCAAATAGTGCCAATGGCAGGGAATTTGCCAGTTATACTTCATTTGCATGACACCGAAGGAAAAGGCATTGCCAATTTGATTGCCGCAATTGAGTGTGGAGTAAACTATTTCGATACAGCTTTTGGGGGCTTAGGAGGTTGTCCATTTATCATTGGAGCCACAGGAAACATTGCCACCGAAGATGTCATTCACTGCCTCCACCAAATGGGCTATAAAACAGGGATTAATAACTCGAAAATGATTGAATTAGCAAGAGAAATTGAAACTTTTTTAGGAAGAAAATTACCCGGAAAAATGAAAGAAATTAGTAGTTTTTAGCAGTAAATTGTCCTTATGGTTTTCTAATTAACAAATTACCAGTAACCAATAACTAATTTGCAAACAATAACCGAAAAAATATTATCATCCCACGCTGGCAGAAAAGTGTTTGCGGGTGAATTAGCCGTTGTTTCGGTTGATGGAATCATGGCATCTGATACCACCGCTCCTTATGCAATAAAAGCATTTGAGGAAATGGGCGGAGTGAAGTTATGGGATTCCGAAAAATGCACTTTTGTGATTGACCATGCTTCCCCCGCACCCAATGAAAGAATTGCCAATCTTCATAAATTTATGCGTGATTTTGCCGTCGAACAAAATATTAGGTTGTATGATGTAGGTGAAGGAATTTGTCACCAGTTGATTGTAGAACGTGATTTGGTTCTTCCTGGACAAGTTTTCATTGGAGCAGATTCGCATACTTGTACGTATGGTTCACTCAACGCATTTGCTACGGGTGTGGGTTCTTCCGACTTGGCTGCGGTTATGCTCACGGGTAAAATTTGGTTGAAAGTTCCAGAAACAATTAAGGTTATTTATAAAGGAATTTTACCTAAAAATATTGTTGCAAAAGATTTAATTTTGACTTTAGAAAAAATATTGGGGATAGATGGAGCCACCTATCAAAGTATTGAATTTCATGGAGAAGTAGTTGAAAAATTAAGTTTGGCAAGTCGGATGACCATGGCAAACATGACTATCGAAATGGGAGCAAAGGCTGGAATTTTTACACCAACAGGCTTACATTTACCGTACGAGTGGACTCCTACTTTTGCAGACGATGGTGCAAAATATGATAGAATAATCGAAATTGACGTAACCAATTTAAACTCACAAATTGCATTTCCGAATTCTCCAGATAATGTCCACGATATTCAAAAGGCACTTGGTACACCGATTCAATACGCTTTTGTCGGTACGTGTACTAATGGACGTTTGGATGATTTGCATGAGGTTGCTGATATACTGAAAAATAAAAATATTGCTTCGGGCGTGAGACTTTTAATTGCTCCTGCGTCTAAACAAGTGTTTATTGATGCCATGAATGATGGAACCGCCCAAATTCTAATGCAAGCAGGTGCTACATTTTTGCCATCAGGGTGTGGTCCTTGCGTAGGAACACATTTAGGTGTCCCAGGAGATGGCGAAACCGTAATTTCAGCTGGAAACCGAAATTTCAAGGGCAGAATGGGAAATCCCAACGCTCAAGTCTATTTGAGTTCGCCATCAATTGTGGCAAAGTCTGCTTTAAAAGGCATGATTTCTAATGAATAATATATGAGAATTATGATTTTTTTTTAGGTTTAATTCGGTAGATTTGTAGAACATTTTTCGCATAAATAGTTGGTATTAGTAAAAATTCAATGTACTTCTCATGAAATTTCACAATCATCAGAATTATCCGCCAGTAAACATAATCTTTTCAACACTATATAAACAACTATGAAATTTAGTAAATTTGTAATCTTCTTCTTGCTTGTATCAAGCCTTTCAAATGCCCAATATCAGGAACATTCTCCCGATAAAGCTCCTGTAAACTGGTTTAATCTCGATTTTTCTGAGAATGGTGTCCGAGGTATTAGTACCGAAAGGGCGTATCGTGAATTTCTGAAAGATAAAGCCTCAAAAACGGTCATAGTCGCAATCATTGATTCTGGGGTTGACATTAATCATGAAGACTTGAAGGAAAATATTTGGATTAATACCAAAGAAATTCTCAATAATGGAATTGATGATGATCAGAATGGCTACGTAGATGATATTTACGGATGGGATTTTTTGGGAGGGAAAGACGGTTCGGATGTCGCACGTGAGACCATGGAAGTTACTCGTGAATTTGGACGTTTGAAACGCATATATCAATATATTGAAGATATCCCAAGTTTGTCTAATGCCATGAAATTGGAGTATGATTTATACAAAAAATACAAAGCAAAATACGAAGCTAAAGTTCAGGAATTACAAGAACAAGGGCCATTTGTTATCAAATTATACGAAAAATATATTGATTCAAAATTAGTGCTTTCTTCCTATTTTAATGCAAAAGATGTTACTAAGGAAGACCTGAATAAAATAACCAACAAAGATCCCGAAAATATTAAAAAAGCAAAAAGAGTTTTTGAATTATTGGAACAAATTGGGCAAGATGAGGAGAAATTGAAAGAGGCCTACGAATATTATGATGCACAGTTCAAATATGGTATAAATTTATCATTCAATCCTCGTGGTATTGTTGGGGATGACGTTGAAAATGTGAATGATAGAGATTATGGAAATAATGAAGTGAGAGGTCCTGATGCCCGACATGGAACGCACGTGGCGGGGATTGTGGCAGCAAATCGTAATAATTCATTGGGTATTGCGGGTGTTGCTGGAAACGTGAAGATCATGGCAATTCGGGCAGTTCCAGAAGGCGATGAGCGTGATAAAGATGTTGCTAACGCTATAAGATATGCCGTTGATAATGGGGCG
>JAYVIV010000193.1:0-22527 GCA_043769985.1 Arcicella sp. | reverse complement strand
ACGGAACTATGCATTATTTGGCGGATTACCCCATCCCAACCCTTCCCCTTAAAGGGAAGGGCTTTAATCTGGCTTAAAGCCCCTCTCTTTAAGGAGAGGGGTTGGGGAGAGGTGACTCCGCCAAATTGTGCATAGTTCCGAAATTTAATTAGCCACCTTTAAGAATATCTTTTATGCAAAGATTGTATCGTAGTCTGGAAAGTCGTTTCGATAAACTTACTTCCGTTGTTCTATCTATTCTTGGAAACTCAATAACCTTTGTGATTGCCTTAATTACGGTGGCTTTTTGGCTCAGTCAGAAAGAGTTCTATACGCAAGATTTACACGAATGTATTGGTGATATTTTTTCAGCGATAACTTTCCTTGCCTTCTTTATGATTCAAAAATGGTTTAATCATTTCTCAGCCTCCCTCCATCTTAAGTTAAATGAGCTTGTTTCATCGCATGATAAAGCAAGTAATTCGGTCATTAATGTTGAACACAAAACAGAGGAGGAGATTAAGGAAATTGCGAAGGAATATGCTGAAATAGTTGAACAAATTATTGAAGAAGTAGAGCAAATACAAGATGAAAAGAATCATAAAACTTCATAGTGATGACTAATGCTTTTCCTTATCATTTGGATTTCAAAAGTATTGATTTTAGACTTCATCCAGAACTGTATCGTATAGGTGTAGGCGAGCAAGGTGTTTTATTGGTAGAGCCTTACAAATCAGAAATTTTGCCGTTTTGGAAGTTCAAAAACGAAGATTTTGCCAAGCAATCTGCCCAAAAAATTTTCCAACTGTTTGAAGATTATCTTAAAAATAATGATTTCGTAGGGGCAGATATGGCAAGGAAATTTCTACAAATGGGTTTCACCAGAGCAAGGCGATATGCAAACCACAAAGGTGGGAAAAAGTATGAAAAAGGGGATAAAGACCATACTGAAGGTTTATTATACCCCTATTCACAAGGAAGTTCAGACAAAGGTAACCCACAATTACCACAACAAATTGATGCTTTAACCAATGAAAAAGCAAGAGCCGCTGAGGTTTTTAAACAGTTTTGGTTTAAGGCAAAAGATAATTCAAGCTATCTAAAAATGAAGCAAGAATTTAGGGATAAATATTACCAAAAGTGATCAATTATTGACAAACTGTTTCCTTTAATATAGTTTCATTGGCAAATGTTATGGTGTTTCTATTCTTAAACATAACTTTGCCATCTTTATCGTCAATCTCTCCGTAGCCTTCCACAAACCCATCGACCGTTTTCAGAAAAACAACTTCCCTTACAGATTCAATCCCTTCCGAAACGAATGTATAATCAGCAAACAAAGTATCCGATTTTAATGTTCCTTTGATTGTTCCTTGATTTTTGTCTTTCTGATAAAAATCATAAATCAAATTGCCAGTAACTATATCACCCTTCATGATTATGTTCAATTTAATGGTGCTACTATCTTTGGAATGTTGATAGCAAGCTTCGGTTTGGGTAGTTTTGACTTCCGTTTTGGTATTCAATTCTTGCTTCTTCTCAGAATTGCATGAGGCAAAAATAACAAAGCATAGGGCGATGATGGATGTATTTTTCATGGACTCGTCTGTTGATGTGTGTTTGTTAATTATAGTTTAAAACTATCGTGTAAAGTTACCAAATAGATTCTCAAACAATTGTGACGTAAGTCATGAAAGTCCTTATTTCTTCCTTACCATCCGATAAACCAACGAAGGCAAAAACCGCTTCAAATAAACCCCAAAAACTTCATAAAATCCACCAATATAAGCCTCTTTTTTGTTATTCAAAATTGCTTTTATGGCTTTTTGAGCAAACACATCTGCTGACATTCCATTGGCTTGATTTTCGTCCATTTTACCGTGTTTATTTCCCGTTGCATCTAAGGCGTTTACGGATATTTGGGTTAAAATATAGCCTGGACAAATGGTTGTGACTTGAATATTATCTTGCCAAACTTCCGCCCGTAAAGAATCAAAAAAGGCGATAATGGCGTGTTTTGCAGCTCCGTATCCTCCACGTAAAGGCACGCCAATTTTGCCCGCAATGCTACTGATTACGACAAAATGCCCAGATTTTTTTTCGGTAAAATGTGGCATAAGAGCCTGTGTGAGGGCAACGACACTAAAAAAATCCAGTTCAAACAAATCACGATAGACTTGAAATTTAGTATCTTTTACATACGAACGTTGCGAGATTCCAGCGTTTTGCACGACAAAATCAATCTGCCCGAAATGCTCAATAACGGTTTGAACTTTTGCTGGAAAATGCTCAAATTCAAGCATATCCATGGGCAAAACTAAGATGTCTTTTTCGGATAATCCTGTGGCATTGGCAACTCGTTGTAATTCAGATTCACGCCTGGCAGAAAGCACTAATTTTGCTCCTTTTTTGGCGAATTGATACGCAAGAGCTTCGCCAATGCCTGACGAAGCTCCAGTAATCCAAACGGTTTTATTTTTTATGGGTAGCATAATTAAGTTCTGTAAACAATAGCTTTAACTAATCTAATATTATTCAATTCTTTCAAATCTAAGATATTTTCACTCGGAATTTTGCCTCTTTTTATCCAATTTGTTATTACACTGGTACTTTCAATATCAAACATTTTACAATAGTTTTGAATTGTAACCCAGTCATTTAAAGAGTATTCTTTGCCATCTACGGCAATAGAAATTTGCTTTGTTTCTTCAAACTGAGCCATAATATTATCGTAATCTTTGTTAAGTTTTTGAACCTTCTTTTTAGATTTTTCAAAGCCCGACAAAATGGCCTTTTTCAATAAATCTTTCTCCTCAGAATCAGTCAATAATTGGTAGTATTCGCTGGCTTCTTTGCTGGCTTTATCCACTTCTTCAAGCGTTATCGCTTCGTTTAGATTTCTGATTATCTTTTTTAACTTTTTCATATTTTATCGTTGTGTTTTACAATTTCTTCAAAATAGCTCTTAATTTTTCCACTCTATCGTTCAATTCTTCTTGAAGTTCCAGTTCTTTATTTACAATATCATCTGTTAATAAATCAAGAGAGGCATAATTTTGCAGTTTTAATTTACTCATTGATATTTCTGTAAGATATTGAGCAATCAAATGTTTTATTTTATCTTCCATTCTATTGTGGTTATTTGGATAAACAAAAATACCGATTGTTTTGTTGCATAACAAAACAATCGGTAAATATTTTTAAATTGTAATTATATCAATTCCATTTCTTCATGAATAACTTTCTTAGGCTCATTATGAATGTCAATCAACTGAATATCAAGGGCTTTCTCAACACGGCTAATCGTCTCAAGGGTTAAATTTTCGGTGCCTTTCACCATTTTATTCACCTGTTGAGGCGTGATATTCATGATTTCTGCCAAGTCTTTTTGGGTGTTCGGGAAACGATTTTCTTTACGATTATGTCGTAATGTGCTTAGGATTTTGATGGCAATATTAGCAGAACGGTCGAGCCATTCTTTGTTTTCTTCATAAAAAAGTATATCCTTTACAATCTTTTCGGATGGAGGTTCTTTGCTTACTAATTTTAAAAAATTCTCTAAATTATTGTTCTGTTTCATATCTATAAAGTAAATTCATTGAAAGAATCTGTATCAAAAACGTTGTTAAATTTTAAATAACTCTTACATTTTTCCAACTTGTTCAATTCTCTTTGAGTATGCCCTCTTTCTTGCATTTTGTGCGTGAGTTTTATAGCTCCACCAGTTATCACATAGTGATTTACATCAATTTTAATAGCATAAAGTCTCAACCATCTTCGACTCGTTTTTTGCTTTGATAAAGTAATTACTCTATATTCTAAATTATCTAATGGTTTAAAAACTTCGTCAAGGGTTAAAGATTTTCTTTTGGATATTTCAAAAAGAAAATTTCTAAGTTTTATTGATTCAGTAATCGTTCCACTAATTGCACCATCAATATCTAATTTGAAATAAAATAAATCATTTTCATATTGTTCAAAAAATGTCTCTAAATATTCAATATCACTCCATTCTTCAAAGAGACGTTCTAATTCATCAAGCCATTGCCCGTCATATCTGAAAGCATATAAACCTTCAACAAATGTACTAACTATTTTCATAAAATCAGCTTATAAGTTTATTTTAGTGGTTAATTTTTAAAAATAATGCGTAGTAAGAATACAGATTTCTTAACTACGCATCACCTAATTCCTAATAGAAATTGCGGTACGCCGCCCGACCATTCCCTACTCCGAAACCCCAACCAAATTCAACATAAACGCATACTCCCTTGCCACTTCATGAAAACGCTTGAAACGTCCTGATGCACCGCCGTGTCCAGCCTCCATGTCGCAATGAAAGAGGAGGAGATTATTGTTAGTTTTCAAGGCTCTGAGTTTGGCAACCCATTTGGCTGGCTCAAAATACTGCACTTGTGAATCGTGCAAACCCGTGGTTATTAACATATTAGGATAATCTTTTGCCGTAACGTTATCAATCGGGGAATAAGATTTCATGTAGTCATAATAAACTTTATCTTTCGGATTTCCCCATTCTTCCCACTCGCCCGTTGTTAATGGAATGGTCTCATCTAACATCGTTGTTACCACATCCACAAAAGGTACACCTGCCACAATTCCTCGGTATAAATCTGGACGCATATTGGTGATGGCTCCCATCAATAAACCGCCTGCAGAACCTCCATTGGCAAATAATTTATCTTTTGAGGTATATTTTTCTTTCAACAAAAATTCCGAAACATCAATGAAATCGTTAAAAGTATTCATCTTTTTTAACAATTTTCCATCTTCATACCAAGACCGACCCATCTCTTGTCCGCCCCTGATGTGGGCAATCGCAAAGGCAAACCCACGGTTCAATAAACTCAAACGAGCCGCCGAGAAATAAGGGTCAGTCGAGTAGCCATACGAACCATAAGCATATTGCAAAACTGGTTGAGAACCGTCTTTTTTGAAGCCCTTTTTATAGACAATCGAAACAGGAACTTTCACACCATCACGGGCGGTTGCAAAAAGTCTTTCCGTTACGTAATCGCCTTTATTAAATTCACCCAAAACCTCTTGTTCCTTCATTAATTTGTCTTCTTTCGTGTCCATATTATAGTCGAAAGTTGAGCTTGGGGTTGTTAAAGAAGTATAGCTAAAACGCAAAATATTCGTCTCAAAATCTGGGTTTGCACTCACGCCAGCATCGTAGGCAGGTTCATCAAATTTTACGTAATGCTCTTTTTTATCGGTCTGATTAATGATTCTCAAATGCAGAAGGGCGTTATTTCTTTCCTGCAAAACCAAGTGATTTTTGAAAACCTCCATGCCGTCTAAATACGTATCAGCACGGTGCGGAATCACCTCTTTCCAGTTCTTCATATCACCAGTTTTGCCTTCTTCAACCTCCATTAATTTGAAGTTTGTTGCTCCGTCAGCATTGGTTCTGATATAGAATTTACTGCCAAAATGCTCGATATAATACTGCAAGCCGTGTTTTCTTGGGAAAAAAGTTGCAAATTCTCCTGTTGGATTTGAAGCATCCAATAATCTAAATTCCGAAGAAATTCCGTTGTGGTCTGAAACCGAAACGATATATTTCTTTGATTTTGTTCTGCCAATCCCTGTATAAAATTGTGGGTCTTTTTCGGTATAAACCAATACATCAGTTTTTGGGTCAGTTCCCAACACGTGGCGATAGGCTTTTGAGGCAAGCAACGTTTGTGGGTCACGCACCATGTAGAAAATTGTCTTATTGTCGGTTGCCCAAGCGTACGAACCGCCTTCGGTATTTTTGATTTGGTCTTTCAGTAATTTACCCGTTTTCAAATCTTTGAATCTGAGGGTATAATTTCTGCGACTGACCGTATCAACGCCAAAAGCCATAATTTGCTCATTATCAGCAATTTCGTAGCCTCCGATGTTGAAATAGGTTTTTCCTTTTCCCATCGCATTACCGTCCAAAAGGATTTCTTCTTTTCCTTCCAAAGAGCCTTGTTTGCGACAATAGACTGGATATTCTCCACCTTCTACATACTTTGAATAGTAAAAATAATCACCATCTTTCACGGGTACTGATTCGTCTTTTTCCTTCACTCTGCCCTTCATTTCATCGAAAAGTTTGTCTTGAAATGCCTTCGTGGGAGCCATTACAGTATCGGTGTAAGCATTTTCTTCGTTGAGATATTTGATTACTTCTGGATTTTTTGGGTCATTCAACCAGTAGTAATTATCTTGACGAGTATCTCCGTGGAGTGTCATTGGGTGCGGTTTAATAGCCACCGTTGGGGCTTTAATCACGTCTGGATTCATTGAAATAGCTTTTTTTTGTTCTTTTTGGCAGGATGCTAATAGTAAAGCAACGCCAATTGTTAGGGATAAGTTTTTCATTTTAATAGTTTTACGTTGAGATAGCTGTTGATTGTTAACAACAGCATTTTATAAAATTAACTAAAATTTGAGAACAACGGGTTGAAACCCGTTGTTAATATTTGGGTCGTCTCTCGGGGACTTTTAGGGAGAATGCTACGAATAAGTCCCAGAAGGATACAGAAATATTAGCGATGGGTTTTAACCAGTTGCACTGAATGCGTTGTTAATATTTCATTTAACCCGATGGGATTTATTCGAAGAGCTTGTCATTAAAGTCTCATCGGGACGGACGAAATATTAGCAACGGATTTTAATCCGTTGTGCGATTAATTACATATCAACAAAGCAAAACATGAAAAATATCGCATACATCCTTTTAGGAATCGCAGGCATAATGCTTGCCACGTTATTGATTTGGGGCATTTTGACCTTGTCTTCAATGGGCATCAATGAGAAAACTTTAATCATTATCATCTTCGGAGGAATTGCCTGTTTTGGATTAATTGGCAGGATTATCCACGTGGCAAAAGATTCCAGAAAGTGATTTCGACCGCTTATTCATTGATTAAATAATGTGAAAACAAACCTATAAACGAGTCGTTTTTTTGGAGTTTATAGTAGGTGGTAATATAAATTAATTTTTGACTGATGCTAACAATGGGGGTATTGATGTAATTGATACCAAATTCATTAAGAATATTGTTAGAACATGATTTTATGGATTGAATAGATTTAACACGATTTTAAAATCAAATCATTTTTAATCTTTTTAATCATTCAAATCGTGTTCAAACTATTCTACTTTCTTTCCTCCAGTTTCAACTGAATGTCCTTCAAAATTTTCAACTGTTTTGCTTGACTTTCAAAAAGTATCTTGATTTGTTCTTCTAATAATAAATCAACTTTTCGATGCAATCCTCTCACTTCTAATTCTGCTTTTAGGTTTATTAAATAATCATTTTCGTTTCGCTGTCTATCTTTTTCCTCTTGTCTGTTCTGGCTCATCATGATGATTGGGGCTTGCAGAGCGGCAATACACGACAAAATTAAATTCATTAAAATAAAAGGGTAGGGGTCGAATTGAGCTTTCCCAGAGGCATTAACATTGTAAATAATCCAAATAGCTAAAACCACAAAAAAAGAAATAATAAACGCCCAACTTCCTCCAAAGCGAGCCACTCTATCCGAAATTTTTTGTCCACGGGTTAATAAATCTTTTGGTGGATTTTGAAGATTTTCAATGATTAGTTTTTCATCTTCAATGGCAGTTTCCACGATTACTCTAAGCTTTTTAACTTGTTCAGCCTCTGACTGTAACAAGTTTTTAATATCCTTATCCATATTAAGTTCTTGGTTTATTTTGATACGCAATGTGACTAAAATTTATGGTTTATCAAATGGAAATCTATAAAACAACAAAAAGCATTGCCTAAAAATAGACAATGCTTTTAAACTTAAAATGTTGATTTATAGAGGTCGTCTGCCTTGAATAATTCTAAGGACAATAGCAATTAAAGCTATCACTAAAAGAATGTGAATGATTCCTCCAGCACTGTAACCGATGAATCCTACAGCCCAGAATATGATCAAGATAACTGCGATAATATAAAGTAAATTTCCCATGATTATTTGTTTGTTTTTGAAATATTTGTTTAGAAATAAGTTTAAATAATCGTTTATTATTGATTAAAAATTATTCGATTAACAGAAAATTTTTGAAGAAAAAGAAAATCCGCCACCACAGATGGCGGATTCTTATCAACACCTAACCACTATTAAAATATTGTTTTCTCTGCTTTGAGAGATTAAAAAAGTCTGTATCCAATCGTTGCTTGATACCAAGCGTTTTTATAACGTGGAGTGGTTGAAGAACCGTCTCCATTGTTGTTCTGAACATCCCAGCCTGCTCTTGCACCAATCACAAAATTGCTCAAATTGATATCCACACCACCTGTTAAACCTAAGGTATTCTTCCTGATATTATCGTTGTCAAAAATCTTCTGTTGGTCAACAACGGCTAATGAGTTGGTGAAATTATTTTCTTGTTTTACCAAGAAAGAGTATTGTGGTCCTGCTAAGATTGTTAAAAAACTAATAGGTTTAATTGCTAATAAAATCGGCACATCAATATACGTTGTTGTTCTTGTTGCACTATAATTACTACCTAAAAACGCTCCTGTTGCTTTGAAACCTTTCTCTGAATAAATCACTTCTGGCTGAATCCCAATTACTTTTCCTATTGGTAATGATAAAAATGCTCCTGCCGCCAATCCATACTTTCCTTCTGCTGCGAATTTCTCTCCCTGTGAGTCATATACGTTTGAATAATTTGAACCAACTTTCAATCCGAAACTGATTTCATCTCTGGTGTTTTGTGCGTAACTACTCGCCACAGTTAAACCAATAACTGCTACTGATAATAATAACTTTTTCATTTTTATGGGTTTAATAATTTTAGTTGTACTGAGTAATAAATTTTACATTTGATTGATCATGGCGTAGATTTCTTCTTTTGGCATTCCCAATTTTGCTTCAAGTTTATTGAAAACTTCTTCTTGAGTTCCACTTTCTGTTGTTAAATCTTCTTCCGTCAAAGTACTGAATTGTTGCATCAATTTGTCTTTTATAACAGCCCAATTTGATGTTACCTCCTTTGAATTTTCCATAATCTCTTCGTTAAATAATTACTCTACAAAGGTCTTAATTGTTGGGTTGCGAAGTATTACATAATATTTTAAATATGTTATATTATTCCCACTTCGATAAAATTTAGTAACTGTTTCGCCATGTATATCTTCATTATTTTACTTATTTCCGAAAAATTAACATCGATAAATCAGCGTGATACACGAAATGGTTGGTGACACTTTGCTCAAATAACTTACTCAAAAATGACTTATCATGCACCGCTAAAGCCAAAACATCAGGTTTGTAGCTTTGGATGTACGTTTCTAAGCCTTCCACTACGTCATCTCTTCTAATAGTTCTCACAAAAACATTGTCATCGTCTTTATATTCTTCTTTCAAATCGTTAATGGCAGATACAACATTGCTTTCAGGATTCAATTCAAACTTATCGTCAATGTGAATTATCTTACAGTTTGCCTCAAATGGTTTTACAAATTCCATCAATTTTTGTGATGCTGTAACTTCATCTTCCATTAAATCAGCGGCATACAAGAATTTTTGGGGATAATTCACTTTCACCTTTTCTGGGATTATCCAGACAGGACATTCCGCTTGTTTCATCACCGTTTGAGCTGTTGTGCCAACCCATCTATCCATAGCGTTTGAAGCACCTTTTGTTCCCATCACAATCATGTCAATATTTAGATTCTTTGACATTTCAATGATTGTCTCTCCAACAAAACCATATTCAATTTTATGAGAAATTCGCTCTTTACTTAAACCAGTTATTTCGACAAATTTGTTGGTAAAATCTTCTAAACTTGTTTCAGATATTGCTCTCATTTCACTGGTGAAATCGGTAATATTGTATGGCACTTGGTATTCAGTAGCAACAGGTACAGAATAAACATTCAGCAATATCACCTGTGCATCAAATTTATCAGCCAACATACCTGCATATTCAGAGGCATGAAGAGCGTTTTCACTAAAATCTGTTGGAAAAAGGATGGTTTTCATGGTTTTTTTTGATTAATATATTTATACTAAAATATTGTGCCAGCGATATCAAACAATAAACGCCCTAAATTTATTCAATTCAGAGCGTTTGTTCTATGAAAATAATTATTTTTTAAACGTCAGAATAGGAATTTTTGCTTCTTGGATAAAATGCTCACTGATACTGGAAGAGAATATATTATCTAAAAATGATTTTTCATGAATGGCTAATGCCAAAATATCGGGTTCGTAGGTTTTCATATACGTTTCCAATCCCTCAATGGTATCATCCCGTTGAAATTGTTGAACGGTGACATCGTCTTCTTTAAATTTTTTCTCTAATTCCTTAATCGTTTCTTCCACGATGTGACCAATATTTGGTTCAAACTCCTCGTGAATGTGAATGACTTTGCAAGTTGCTCCCAAAGGCTTAGCAATATCCAATACCTTTTGAACGGCATGAATTTCATCGTCTTTAAAGTCAGCAGCATACAGGATTCTTTGTGGAAATTCAATCGAAACATCATTTGGGATAGTGAAAACTGGGCATTCAGCTTTTGTCATTACGTCCTGTGCGTGGGTTCCCAACCATTTATCAAGCATATTTGAAGCACCTTTTGTGCCCATTACAATCATATCAACTTTCATTGAATTCGCCATTTCAATGGTTTTCTCTGAGGCAAATCCATATTCCACTTTCTGAATCACTCTTTCTGAAGCCAAGTTGGAATCCATCCTAAACGCTGTCGCAAAAGTCTGCAATTGTTGTTTTATTTCGTTTTCATTTTGTGAAACAGCATCTTTTACTTCAAAAGAAGTATTGTAGGCTGGCACCATCGGAATGTGATAAACGTGGAGTAAGATAACGTTAGCATCAAACAATTTTGCCATCATACCCGCATAACGGGATGCGTGAACAGCATTTTCACTAAAATCGGTTGGGAAAAGAATAGTTTTCATGGTTTATTATTTTTAGATTAAAATTTTAGGTAATGGATGCCACCAAGCCACTAAGTCACAAAGTTTTATTAAAGGGTTTTCATGGTTTATTATTTTTAGATTAAAATTTTAGGTAATGGATGCCACCAAGGCACTAAGTCACAAAGTTTATTAAAGGGTTTTTCTTAGTTGAGGAACTTCCTGAAACAATATCCATTACGGGTAAAGAACTTTCGGAAAGTTAAATAAACTTTGTGACTTATTTTTTCATTGTTACAGTTTTATAAATCTGTACTAAAACCAAAGGAATTAAACTGGCAATAATTGATACAATCCACACATTGATTGGAAGAATTTTTAATCCTAAAACCAATCGCATTTGTGGAACAAGAAACACAAATACCATTAATCCAGTACATATGAAAATAGCATACCACACAAATCTGTTTTTAGTAATTTCATTAACAAACAACTTAGAATTTGGCGAAGACATATTGAAAACGTGAAATAACTGAGCAAAAGCTAAGGTCGTAAATGCTACATTATTGGCAATAGCATCATCGGGCGTGATGAATTCCTTGCAATATAGCACCGCCAAAATCACGGATAAAGTGATAAGAAAAGCGTATATCCCAATCGAAATCCAGTCTTTATTGGTCACAATATCTTCATCAAATCCTCGTGGAGGTCTATTCATAACGGTTTTATCACCTTTGCCAAGTCCCAACGCCAAGGCGGGGAAAACGTCAGTAACCATGTTGAGAAACAAAATTTGTAGGGGCAGAATGGTTGATGCAGGAGCCAGGAATCCCATTGCCGTAACAATAAAAATCTCACTCAAATTGCAGGAAACAAGGTATATGACAAACTTTTGAATGTTATCGAAAATTTCTCGACCGTGGGCAACGGCTTCGGCAATGGAAGTGAAGGAATCGTTTTTGAGAACAATACTGGCAGTTTCTTTGGCAACTTGCGTTCCTCGCAAACCCATGGCAATTCCCACATCGGCTTTTCGCAGGGCGGGAGCATCATTCACGCCATCGCCCGTCATGGCAACGATATTACCCGCTTTTTGGTAAATATCGGCAATGTCTAATTTTTGTTTGGGCGTTGTTCTGGCAAAAACGGCAGTTGATAGAATTCGCTTTTTCCACTCTTTTGTTAAAGATTTTCCTTCGGGCAAATCACTGCCAGTAATGACGTTTTGCTCATTTTCATCTACCAGACCCACTTTTTTGGCAATATTCAAGGCTGTTTTTGGATGGTCGCCCGTTATCATTACCACTTTAATTCCCGCATCTCTGCAAGTAATAATGGCTTTTTTGATGTCTAATCGAGGCGGGTCTAAAAATCCAATTGAGCCAGCGTAAACCAAATCGTTCAGATAATCTTCTTTATTGATTGTTCCCTCTTCTTTATACGCAAACGCCAAAACCCTCAATCCTTCTTCCGACAAACGCTCTGACTCATCCAAGATTTTCTTTCTTTCCGCTTCACTTAAATCTTTTACTGTTTCGCCCGCTTGAATCTTTTGGCATTTTTTTAACAACTGCTCCACAGCACCTTTGGCAGCTACAAAATTGCCGTTTGGGGTTTTGTGTAGCGTTGCCATCATTTTGGTTTCGGCACTAAATGGAATCTCTCCAATGCGTTCAAATTGCTTCTGAATTTCATGGGCAGGATTGCCCGAAGCATCCGCCAAATGGATTAGGGCAATCTCAACGGGGTCGCCAATTTCCTTTTCTTTTTTGCCCTTTTTTTCCAACGAAGCATTATTACACAAAGCACCTACAATCTTCAATTTCTCAAAATTTACCGTGCTTTTTTGAATCTCTCCTTCGTTGAATTTCAGTACATTATTTTCGATAGTTGCCTTCACATTTTCTTCGGGAAAACAGAAGGTGTCCACATAGATTTTGTTTTCGGTAAGCGTTCCTGTTTTGTCGGTCAGAATGACACTCGTACTTCCCAACGTTTCAACTGCCGACAGTTTTTTGACGATGGCATTTCGCTTTGCCATCAACAACATTCCGTAAGATAATGCCACTGTGGAGACAATAGGCAAGCCTTCTGGGAAAGCAGCAACGGCTAAAGCAATGGAAGTTTCAAGAATTAATAACCAATCTTTTCCCTGAATTACACCCGTTACCGCAAAAATTGCTGTCATCACTAAGGTAATCCAAATCAGTTTTTTGCTAAGGGCATTCAGTTTTTTGTCTAAGGGCGTTTCGGTTTCTTCTGAATTTTCTACTAAGGATGTTATTTTACCTAATTCTGTATCTTTTGCTATGCCTGTTATCACCACTTTCCCGTTTCCAATCATCACCGAAGACCCTTTGAAAACCATATTATGCTGGTCGCCAAGGACTGTTTCTGCGGAAAGAGGATCAAGATTTTTTTGGGTCGGAAGAGATTCTCCCGTGAGTGAGGATTCGTCGCACTGTAATTGATTGGATTCTACCAAACGCCCATCGCCAGGAATAATATCACCTGCTTCTAACAAAACCAAATCGCCAATGGTAATTTTTTCGGAGGGAATTTCTTGGCTTTTTGCGTCTCTCAATACTCTGGACTTGATTACGTCCATTTCTTTCAAAGCATTCATGGAACGCCGTGCTTGCATTTCCATTAAAAACCCAATGATAGCATTTACTAAAATCACGACACCAATGGCTATTGCTTCAATGAAATGTTGAAAATAAGCCGAAACTAAAATCGCAAATACCAATAAATATACGATTGGACTTTTGAACTGTTCTAATAAAATCAGCCATATACTTTTTTGTGCTTGGGTTTCGTAAACGTTCAATCCAAAATCATTATTTCGCTTGTGTGCCTCGTGGTGGGTTAATCCATCGTGAATATTTGTTTCTAAGGAAGATAAAATATTTTCAACCGATTGAACATGAGGATTTTTGATAGGATATTCAATTTTCATAGACTGGTTCAGATTTTGGGAATATAAAGTTGAGTTTTTATATGGTCAAAAGTGTTACAGAATAATGTTAAAGATTTATATCATTCACACATTTTAATAATTAATAATGACCTTGAAAGTATCAATTTCCAAATACTTCTTTTGATAATTTGCTATCTAAATTATATAGGTCGTTTCGGAAATTTAATTGTCCATTTACGTCCACCCAAGCGGTAAAATAGGCAATATAAACGGGTATGAATGGATTGACTTTAATGCCAGTCTCCGTATTAGTTTCCAAAACCTCATCAACTTTTTGTTCAGTCCAATTGGGTTGATTTTTAAGGAGATGTAAGGCTAATTTCTTTGGATTTTCCACTCGAATGCAACCGTGACTAAAAGCTCGTTTAGTATCCCCGAAAAGTCCTTTTGCTGGCGTATCATGCAGATAGATATTGTAATTATTTGGAAATAGAAACTTGATTTTACCCAATGAATTATCCATTCCAGGTTTTTGTCGAAACTCAAAAGGGACAGCGTTTTCATATTGGTTCCAATTGATATTGTTTGCATCAATTAGCTCATTGCCAGCATATGCTTCCATATTATTAGCTTCCAAATAATTAGGATTATTTTTAAGTTTTGGTAAAATTTCCTTATTGGCAATACTCATAGGAATGCCCCAAGAAGGGTTCAGCACAATTTGCGATAAATTCCCCTTAAAAATAGTGGTTTTTGAAACCGTCTTGCCAACCACCACATTAGTAAGCCAAATTTGCTTTTCGTTTTGAAAAACATGAAGTTTAAATTCTGGAATATTGATGAATAAATAATGACTCTCCATCTTTTCAGGAACCCATCTCAAGCGTTCCATATTAATCATCATTTGTTTAATCCGAAAGTCAATCGTTTTATTCAATTCTAATAACGTCAATTTATCTATTTTACCAGACTCCTCCAGACCCATTCTTCTTTGAAAAATCATGATTGCCCGCATCAATACATCTGTAAAAATGGGAGACCTGTCATTCGTTTGCAAATCACGTGAAAGAACTAAATATTGCTTCACATTGATTAAGCAAGAATCACTTTGCCCGACTACAAGTAATTTTTTATTGGTAACAATGGCAGGGAATCCTCCCTTTTTTTGAAGAATTCTGTATTGACGTAGTTTATCTTTCAACAAGATATACCGCTGATTCAAAGGCTCTTGCAGTTTTTCACAAAGGGCAGAAGATACCAACGAATCCAAAACCATTTGATAGTCTTTTTTCTTGCGGGGAATAAACCATTCGTGGTTAAACGAACTTTTTACTTTTCCTCCGTAAACTTTTTGAGCGTATTTGAAAAAAGTAACGGTTAATAATAAATCCAATCTCTCGACTTGATTTATCTTCGACATGAATCCCTTTTCATCTGCCTCGTAATACTTCATCAATGAATCTAACTCATTGTTATTGAGGGTATTATCGGCAAAATCACGACTATAGTTTTGTAATTGATTATGAAAATTTGGAGCCGCACAGGTCATGCCACTTTGAATAAACCAACCTAATTGATTATTGCGATTTGCATAAAATTCAGCCACTTCTTTACTGACACTCTTTGAAATAGGGTTGTCTTTGAGAAATGAAACGACTGAATTACTATCAAGGTTTAAGTTAGAATAATTCTCAGAAGAATATACACTTGAATCAGGGAAAAACCCTTTCTTTTTGTCTTTCTTCTTACAACCGGAAACAACAGAGATGATTATAAAACAACATAAAAAAATGATGCTTTTGGTACTTAAAAATAAAGTGGATTTCATTTGCAAAGGGTGCTTGCGGTTAAAATTTCCTAACTACGAATAAAAAGCAAACTGCCATCGGCAAGCACAGGAACAACTTGCGGAATAAGATTATTGGGCAATGCAGGGCAACCTAAACTTCTGCCAAGTCTGCCAAAATGTTTTACAAATTCTGAACTTACGTAATTAGCTCCGTGAATAATAATTTCTCTGCGGCGGGCATTGTCATTTATACCTTTCTGTAAACCAAAAAGTAATAAAGCCATGCCATGTTTTGGGCTATGGATTTTATTGCCTACCAAGTAAAACCCTAAGCTACTTTGATGAGATTCTAATTTATTCGAAAACGAACGTGCAACATTATCACCCGATTTTTTACCATGAGCTACCAAAGAAGAGAACAATAGTTTTTTGGCAGAAATATCAATTACGAAGAACCTTTCAACATTAGAAGGCAAAGCAAAATCAACGATGGTGATGATGGGTTTTTTCGGGTGAAATTCTTGATACCCCGCAACTGATTGTTTAAAGGCATCATAATTAACAATTCCTTGCAACTGACAATCAGCATAAAGTTGTTGTGTTACGTCAATTTGAGTGGGAATTACTGCTTGTACTGGTGGTTTTGCGAAACAAATATTAAGTAAAAAAGCAATGACTTGAACGGTAATAATCATAGTTGTAAAGATTTTTTGTGTGTTTGTTTTACTAATAACAGCGTAACGTATATAATCATTGCAATTATGGTTATTTATGTTTTCGCCCTTGTTGGAGTTTTCCCTGACAAACTAAACGTCCGACCTTGTTGGATAAAATTTGTTTCGCTCTTGTTGGAGTTTTCTCCAACAAGCTGATGTTGTTGTCAGTGTCTTCACTGACAAATGAAGTCCGATTTTCGCCCTTGTTGGAGTTTTCCCCGACAAACTAAACGTCCGTCCTTGTTGGATAAAATTTGTTTCGCCCTTGTTGGAGTTTTCTCCAACAAGCTACTCTCGTCCGCTTTGTTGAAGAAAACGCTAACAAAGGCGAAAATTCGTAATCCACCTATACTGTTTATTTAAGAAGCCATCACCCCAGGACGAACGGTTGAAATTGGGGCATTATTCCCTTTCAAAACTTTAATTAATTCCATGGCGGCTTCCTCGGATGAGGCAGGGTTCTGACCCGTAATTAACATACCGTCTTTCACTACGTAAGACTCCCAATCGGCTTTTTTGGAATAAATACCGCCTTTATTTTTTAATTCATCTTCCAATAAAAATGGCACAATGTTGGTCAACTGTACGCCTTCTTCTTCGGTATTTGTAAAACCTGTAACCTTCTTATCTTTCACCAATGGATTGCCTTCTTCATCCATTACGTTTAATAATGCTGATGGAGCATGGCAAACCGCTGCGACTGGTTTTCCTGTTTTCCAGAAATCTCCAATCAATTTTATAGAATCTTTATCAGTCACTAAATCCCACATTGGACCATGACCGCCTGGATAAAAAATGGCATCAAAATCGTCAGCAGAGACTTCGGTTAATTTTTTGGTATGAGCCATTAATTTCTGCACATCGCCGTCTGATTTAAAACGAATGGTTGCGGGTGTTTGACTCGCAGGCTCATCACTTTTTGGGTCAATGGGTGGTTGTCCGCCTTTCGGAGATGAAATTGTTACTGAAATTCCAGCTTCCAAGAAAGCATAATAAGGAGAAGCAAATTCCTCAATCCAAAAACCAGTTTTCTTACCTGTGTTACCCAATTCGCTGTGGGATGTAAGTACCATTAATACATTCATATTATTATTAATTAATTTTAAAGAATTATAAATACAAAGTTGTAATTTTTTAAAAAAAATGTATTACACAATTTTGAAAAAGAATTACATCATTCACACCATGAATTCTTGGGGATAAAAAGATAGCCAACGATATTTTCGCTGGCTATCTTTTACACAAATGAATTTCAAAAGTAAGCGTTTCAACTGCCCACTTTCAACTGCCTACTTTTTATCAGGATTCAATAAATCATAAAACTGATCTAATTTTGGCATTAAAATGATACGGGTTCTACGGTTAGTTGTTCTTCCTTCTGAAGTGCTATTGCTCGTTAAGGCATTGAATTCTCCTCTACCCGCCGCAATCAATTTATTTGGGTCGATATTAAAGGTTTGTTGCATCACACGAACCACCGAAGTTGCACGTTTTACACTCAAATCCCAGTTATCGGAAATACATTCAGTATTGATTGCCACATTATCGGTATATCCTTCCACCATAACTTCCAATTCAGGTCTTGACTTCACAATCTGAGCAATTTTCTCTAAAACAGCATTCGCTTTTGACGAAATTTTGGCACTACCTGTAGTGAAAAGCATCTTATCAGAAAGATTAATCATTACCACGGTTTTATCAACTTTTACTTCCACATCTTGATCCTCGATTCCGTTTGCCAAAACTTTCGTTAGGTTCAATGCCAAAGCCAAATTCAATGAATCTGTTTTGGTGCGGGCTGCTCTTAAAATGTTGATGTATTTGTCCTTTTGTTCCATCTGCGAAAGTGTTTTGTCAATATTGGCATTCGCTTCTTTTGATAAAACGGTCAAATTGCCAACTGCATCTAATTGCTTATCACGAGTTTTTCTCAAATCTACAATTTGGTCATTGAGATTAATAATTTGTTCATCACGTTGAACTTTGATAGTTTCGTTTTCTTGGTTGGTTCTCGCCATTGCCGCCAAACGGTCTTTATAGTCCTGAACGCTATCGCCACATTTAACCAAATCGGTTTGAGCTGCGTCGTATCTTGACTGTAAGTCAACGAATTTTTTCTTAGCTACACACGATGATAAAAAAGTGATTGCCATCAAGAAGGATACTATTTTGAAGTAATTTGTCATAATTTATATAATTTTATTAGAGTTTTAACATACAAATATCAGAACGATAAAAACATAAAGTGTTACATGATTTTAAAAAAGTTTTATATCTTTCACACTAATTTTTTGGATGACATTAGTAATCAATCATTTGAATTTTTAATGCTTTATAATGAATGATTATAGAATTAAAATCGAAAAAATTACTCATCCTTCCACTCCGAATTTGCCTCTTTTTTACTTAATTTTTCGTAATTTTTTGGCATTTCAGACATTGGGGGCGTTTCATCATTAGGAATATCATGAGGCAAGTCAGAATCTGCGAGTTGACTTGTCATTTGAGTATGACTGTTGGATTCATCCACCTTATCATTTTGCTCATCCTCACTAATGTTATTCGTTTCTAAATTATCCTCTCCATCATCACTCATCATTTCACTTTCAGGAGCTGATTTAGTGCCATCAATATTATTTGTTAATTCTTGGTCAGAATTATCTGCCGACAAATCTGGATTGATTTGTTCTTTATCTGGATTTTCCATTTTTATGTTTATTTAGCCACTAAGGCTCAAAGACACTAATTTTTTTTAGGCTTTTTTGAAAATCTTAGTGTCTCCGTGCCTTGGTGGCAATAATTACTTTAAATATCTTCTCAAAGTCCACGCAATTGTTTCATGTTGTTTCATGATTGCCGTTAAAAAATCAGTGGTTCCAGCATCGCCGCTTTCATCACATTTTTCAACGTCTTCTCTAATTTCTTTGATGAGCGTTTCATGATCTTCTAATAATTCTTCAATCATTTTCATGCGAACAGGATATTCGTTGGGCCATTCTTTCAGTCTGGTATGTTGTAAAAACTGAGTCATTGTTCCCATAGTATTGCTACCTAATTTCCCTATACGTTCAGCAATTTCATCAATGGTTTCTTCGAGTTGATTATATTGATGTTCAAACAATTTATGTAATTCCATAAAACTTTCACCCGAAACGTTCCAGTGGAATTTTCTGGTTTTAATATATAAAGTCATTTCGTCCGCTAAGAGCGTTGAAAGAATGTCCGTACTATTTTTGAGCTGTTCTGCGGATAAGCCAATTGAAATTTTCATAGTTTATTTTATTAAAGTTTTAATTTTCGTTTTATTTGAGCTAAAATTGATTGTGGTTGTTTTTCTTGGGTTGGCACAACTAACGGAGCTCCTGTTGGTGGAACACCTAATAAAAATCCCCAAGGTTTTACTGGTTCGATATGGTCAAAAATCACCTTGACAATGGCTGTGAGCGGAATAGATAAAAATGTTCCAGGTAAACCCCATAATGTTCCGCCCGCCAATACCACAATGATAGAAATCAAAGCATTTATCTTCACTTTTGAGGCTACTACCTTTGGAACAATGTAATGAACATCGAAAAATTGAATGACTAAATACGAAACAATCACTATTAGAGCATCAGAAGGTGTGTCTGAAACAATTGCAATGATAAAGGGGAAAAGAATAGAAATCATTCCTCCAACATAAGGAATCACATTTACGATTGCCCCAAGCACCCCTAACAAAATGGCATAATCTACGCCAATAATCAAAAGCGTTGCAGAGTTCAGAAACGCCATAATTAGCGCTTCTAAAAAAAGACCGTCTAAATATCCTTGAATAATTAATTTTGTTGAACTCAAAACGTCATCCACTTCGCTGTATTCCTTTCTGTTAAAAAGTTTATGAATAAATTTTATCAGATGTTTCTGATATAACAAAATCATGAAAACATACACTGGAATCAACAAAGCAACCACTAATTTACTTCCCGTACTAATTATTGTTTCTCCAATCAACACCCCCCCATTATTAATAAATTCTGCTCTCTTTTTCAAGACCATTGAGTGAATTTTTAGTTTATCAATACTGAATCTATCAGAAGCCCAAAGTTCAATTGAATCGGCAAATTGATTAAGTTTATCAACTACTTTTGGAAAAGAATCAGTGAATTGCATCATCTGAACCGAAAGAAACGAAATAATAAGAAGCGTAACAACGATAGCAATGGTGAGCGTAATAGAAATCGCTAATACTTCATTGACTTTTCTCTTTGTAAAAAAATTCACCATCGGACTCAAAACAATGGCAATAATTGTGGAATAAATTATGGGAACAATTATACTCTGTGTGAGGTATAAAATGGACACAAAAGCAAAAAGACCAATAATGATGATGGATGTTTTTACATAAAAGGGTAGGATGAGGTCTTCTTTCATTTAATTTATGGAATAACACTTATGCACATCGCTCCAAAACGACCCAAATAATGACAAATACGATTACGGTTCCGAAACAGCCTCCACCAAGTTTACTGGCACCATAACCTGCGATTAATCCCTTGAAAATGTTGTTCATTGTTTTGTTGGTTTAAATTGTTAAAAATAGTTTTAAAATAGTTGATTTGCTCCGATGATGTCTCGTATTAGTATATAAATGCCTGACAATCAGTTGATTGTTCTGCTAATGCCTCTGTGCTTACCTTTACCTAATGTTCTAAAGGGCGTTTTTTTACTATCCCACCTTTAATATTCCTTACACTGCTGATAACGATAAAGGCATCTGTGTCAATCTTCTCGATTTCAGCATTTAGGCGATTTAATTGGAGTCTCGTAACAACTGAATAAACAATATCAATTTTTTTCATTTCTCCTTTCTTACCAAATCCATTTTTGCCTTCGTATATCGTTACTCCCCAATTGATATCGTCCTTAATCATGTTGGCAATCTCTTTGCTATTTGACGAAACTATCGTTACACCCATGTATTCCTCAATTCCATCCACGATAAAATCAAGGGTTTTTGAAGCTGCCAGATAGGTTATCAAAGAGTACATGGCAATTTCAATTGATAAAAAATAAGCAGCAACAGAGAAAATAATGATGTTAATTACGATGATAACATCCCCAATACTTGTCCCAAATTTTCTACTTAAAAATATTGCTAAAACTTCCGTGCCATCAATCACTGCCCCACCTCTCACGGCAAGACCGATACCTAATCCTAAGAAGAATCCTCCAAAAATTGCAACTAATAAGTTATCATTTGTTATATTTGGAAAGTTTATAGTGCCAACCACAAAGGCAAGTCCAGCAATAGCGAGTGAGGTTTTAATGGCGAATTTTTTCCCCATTATTCTATACCCAAGAAAAATAAACGGAATGTTTACCAATATCAAAAGAACGTAGAGTGGGACTTTTGTAAGGGCAGAAATCAACAGCGAAATGCCAGTTGCTCCTCCATCAATGAAATGATTGGTCAATAAAAATCCCTTAAAACCAAAAGCCGCCGAGAAAACCCCAAGCGTAATGAAAACAAAATCTTTGATATGTCGAGAGATAGCAGATTTTTGATTGGTCATAATAATGGTTTTTTTGATTTAATTATGCTAAACTCACCCCATCCTCCCCTCGAAGGGGGGGCTTTTAAGTTCATAAAGCCCTCCCTTCGAGGGGAGGGTTGGGTGGGGGTGAGGTCATTCAATTACTTAATCTTCTGTTCCATCAACTCAATTTCCGTTTTTTCCTTTTTCACCTCTTGGCGTATCAACGCAAACAAACTCATGTAAACATTGGCAATCCAAACTAATGAAAAAAGGGCAATAACGTAACCTCTCCAATCGGGCATGAGTAACTTGTAATCTACAAAAAATATAAAAAAAGCCGTCACATAGTGGCTAAAACAATATTCACAGGTGAAAAGGTAAAAAAATTTGCGTTCAAGAATCGTTTTTCCATTCTTGCATCGCCTCACACAAAACGCTCTGGGTTCCTTGAAAATCTCTTCGTGCGTGACTGTCCAGGCGGCACAAGCTATGGGAATTGCTAATAAGAAAAGTGCGGATACGTGATTATTAATTACCTCCATTGTAATTGATGAACTATATAAATATTATTTTTTAAGTATTTTCATAAGTTTGAAATAAATAGAATTAAGTACTTGTACCATATTAGTTTTAACTATTTAAAAGTGCAGTATTTATTCGTAAAATTCTGATAATCAAACCTATAAGGTTTTTAAAACCTTATAG
>JAYVIV010000192.1:0-24903 GCA_043769985.1 Arcicella sp. | reverse complement strand
GTGATTACGTTTTCAGGCACATAATGCCCAATTCCAGTTATTTTGGAAAATGTCATGGTTTTATTTATAGTTTGATGATTACAAAATTAGGATATTTATAAGGATTTATTAGCTTTTTGTGAGAATAGAAATTACCAAAAACATTTTATTTAGGGAAACTGTAAATTTAAATGTAATTATCTACTATTTGACGCAAATTGGATTTGACTCGCAAAACCTCACCCCCGCCCCCTCTCCGATGGAGAGGGGAGAAAAAATGGTCCAATGCTCCCCTCTCCATCGGAGAGGGGTCGGGGGTGAGGTTTTGCGTCAAATAGTAGATGGTTCCGAATTTAAATGTACTGTATTTGACTTGGAGGAACTTCCCGAAAGTAGAAATAACTTTCGGGAAGTTTAACGGTACTCTTATTCTCATAATTTACCTTCAGTAAGTATTACCTACATCAATGCCAACTGCCTACTTAAAACTGCCTACTTTTCAACTACAACCAATCCCAATTTCGCTCCCTCCGCCAACAAAAAAGGCATTCCTGATTCAACTGTATTGGCAATTGTTCCTTCTAAAATAGCTTCACGAAGGGCAATTTTTATAATTCCAACTTCACGAGAAGGCTGAATACCAAAGGTTTCCATAATCATTTCACCCGTGATTTCAGGTTGAAATTGACGAAGTTTATCACTTTCTTCGACCTCTTTTAATTTCTGTTCAACAATATCGAAATTACGGAGATATCGTTTTACTTTCTCGCCATTTTTTGAGGTAATATCGGCTCTACACAAAATCATTAATCCTTCCAAATCTTCGCCAGCTTCAAACAATAATCGTCTCAAAGCCGATTCAGTAATGGCTTCTTTCGATAATGCAATTGGTCGCAAATGAAGGCGAACCAAGCTTTTCACAAATCGCATTTTTTCGTTCAAAGGCAAACGCATATTGGTAAAAATCCCTTTCACCCACTTTGACCCCATTTCTTCGTGTCCATGAAATGTCCAACCTTTGTTTTTGACGAAGCGTTTGGTGGCGGGTTTGGCTATATCATGCAAAATTGCCGCCCAACGAATCCATAAATCATCTGACTTTTGGGCAACATTATCTAAAACTTGAAGGGTATGATAAAAATTATCTTTATGCCCTTTTCCTTCTTCGGTTTCAACGCCTTTTAATTTTATAAATTCTGGAAAAATCAAACCCAATAATCCGCAAGAATCAAGCAATAGGAAACCGTAGGAGGGCTTTTTGGATAAAATAATTTTATTTAATTCATCGGTAATTCGTTCTTTGGAGATAATTTCAATTCTTTCTTTTTCTTTAATTAAAGCATCAAAAGTGTCGGGATGAATGTCAAAATTTAGCTGACTTGCAAAACGGATTGCTCGCATCATTCGCAAGGGGTCATCTGAAAAAGTAATGGATGGTTCAAGGGGTGTTTTGATGCTTTTTTTACGAATATCTTCTAAGCCATTGAAAGGGTCAATTAATTCCCCGAAATCGCTATCGTTCAAGGAGATAGCCATGGCGTTGATGGTAAAGTCTCTGCGATTTTGATCATCTTCGAGCGTTCCATCTTCCACGATTGGCTTGCGAGAATCTCGTTGGTATGACTCACGCCTTGCTCCCACAAATTCAACTTCCCACTCATCAATTTTCAATTGTGCCGTTCCGAAGTTTTTAAAAACCGACAAATGCACCTCATCTCTTCCAGAATTTTTGGCAACTAATTCTGCCAACTCAACGCCCGAACCCACACAAACGATGTCAATGTCCTTAGAGGAACGTTGTAATATTAAATCTCTGACAAATCCACCTACTACAAAAGTTCTGATATTCAACTGTTTAGCGGAATCAGAGACCAATTTAAAAATGGGATTTGTATCTAATGTTTCTGTAAAATTCATATTTTGGGGGTTAGGGGTTGGGGGTTAGGAAATATGCTAACGTCTAACCCCCAACCCCTAAATATTATTTTCTAATGAACTCAAACCCAAAATCCAATCCCAATTTTATAATTTGAGAAAGTTGAGGATTTTTGATTTCACCTGTTGGATTTTTTAAAATATAATCAACTCCATTAATTATTTCGGGTGAGATATCTTCATATTTCAGAGGATAGGGGTGACCAGAAATATTGGCAGAAATTGAGACAATGGCTCTTTCAAATTTATGAACTAAACCCTTACAAAATTCATCCTTAACTAATCTGATAGCAATTGAACCATCCGCTCCCATCAAATTTGTAGGCAGATTTTTTCCTTTTGGATAAATAACAGTCAAAGGTTTTTCGGCGAATTCTACTAAATTCCAAGCCAAATCTGGAACTTCCAAAACGTATTCAGAAAGTTGTTCAATTTTAGAAATCAAAATAGTAATTTGCTCATTATCAGGAATTTGCTTTAACAAAAGCATTTTTTCAATGGCTTTTTCATTGCGAGCATCGCATCCCAAAACCCAGATAGTATCGGAAGGATAGAGAATGGTATCGCCTTTGCGGAGATGTTGAAGTGCTTCGTGGTACATCAAATTTGGAGTTATGAAATACAAATTTACGAAGACTATATTTAAAACTAATTACCAATAACAAATAACCATTAACTACTTACCTTTATCGTATCCCAATTTCCTCAAATAAAAAACTTCCTTTAACGGGTCGTCTGACCGCTTGGTTTCAACTTTACGTGTACCCCAAACCACAAAATTTTGGTCATACCAAGCCGCCACATTTGCCTCTTCGTCTGGCTTGGCTTTCTCGTCGGTTTTGATTTCAAAAGTTTCTTTCTCACCGATGTGTTCACTTTCTTTGAGTTGTTGTAGATTAATTTTCCCCTTTTTCAAGTATGCCAAAAGCCATTTATCGTTCAATTTTGAAACTTGCACTTGCTCAACCAAGTCTTCACTCACTAAATTATCCATCACTAAGGCATTATCCCATAAAATTTTACCTGTTTTGTCAAACTCGCATATCACAGCGTGCGTAAAGGTATATTCTTCCTCTCGCCTTACTTTGTCGTCTGACCTTGCTCCTAAGATTGAAGCTGATAATGATGAACTGCTTTTGGGTTGAGAATAGTAAATTTCTGCAATAAGAACCGAACCTTTTTCTGTTGCTAATAAATTGTGAACCAACAACTTATAACTAAAATTAGGTTCTTTACCTTCCTTCTTTTTCTGTTCGATTTTCTCTTTCATTTTCTCCTGACGCTTGGGAGACATGAAAGCGAAGAAGTTGTTCATGTCGCCAAATTTGATAATACTGGTTCCTTTTTCAAGTCCTTCTTCCAAGCGTGTGAGATATAATCCTTTTGAGAAATCATTGCAATTATTGGAATAATTACCGACCAAAAGCGTTTCCTTTTCGTTCAATGGCAACATTTTTCCACTAATAAAACTAAGGCTATTTCCCTCTAAATCAGGCACATGGATGGTTCTCAAAGTTTTGCCCTCCGCAGAATAAGTTTGAATGGCCAGTCCACATTTCCCTTTCCGTCTTTCCTTAACAATCACATTTAGCTCATTTCTTTTATCGTCAACTTCCAAACCATTAATTTCCAAATGGTCGTCGTAAAGACCGTGCAGAACTGTTCCTTTCTGATGGAAGAAAGAAAAGGAAATGACGATAGGTTTATCGAAATAATTCCCTCCTAAAAAGGCAGTATTCTCTAAGACCTTAAAGAATTTTACATCAACATTTCCTAATAATTTGCCTTTAAATTCATCTATTTCACCTCGTTCTAAGTCTAATCGGACGATGCTTATTTTTGGTGTTTCAGGTTCTTGGAAAAGCCAGAAGAGATAGTTTTCATTTTGATAATACATGACAGATTCAAACCCTGATTCTAAATTTAGGGTCGATTGCCATCGCTCATTGAGGTTGATATCATATCTATAAAATACCCAATTAACTACGTTTCGATTAAAGAAACCTTCTTTTTGCATGGTTAATAACATCCCATTTTTATTCAAAGGCAATATTGAAATAGATTCATCAAATTTAGAATCCTTGGGAATATCAATTTGTCCAAGTTGTTTGAGTTGAGCCAACAAAGGATTTGCAAAAAGACAGAAAAATAGTATTTTGAATAAAAATTTCATCTGACGAAGTTTTTTGAATGAACAATTATAAAATCGAAAGCTTTTTTAAGGGAAATTGTAAAAATAAAAGTACCCCGTTTAACTTCCCGAAAGTTTTAGAACTTTCGGGAAGTTCCTTAAAGTCAAATACGGTACGTTTAAAATGGCAATTTCCATAATTAAAATTGGATAAATTGAGCAGAGGTATGAAAGTGCAATAATTACAGACTCGCAAATTCAACTCATTTTCAATTCGTGCTTAAATTTAGCTAAAATTAATGAGTTAGCTAAATAAACAAAAAAGCCATCAAAAAATTGATGACTTTCTAATTGAAAATTAAACATGATGAATCATTCGCTCTCCTAATTCTTCTTTTCAAAATCAACCCTTTCACCAGGAAGCGTATATTTGAACTTCTTTTTACCCGTCTTTTTATCTTTCTTACCATTAAATTTTTTACCTCCCCCTAAACGTTTCCAGGGCCAATGTTTTTTGGTTGTAACCCATGAAAAAGTTGCTCTTGGACGAAAAACCCCATTTTCATGTTTATGTTCCTGCGAAACTCTACAAGTTTTTTCTGGACATCTTCTTGCCCAAATACAGGCATTTAAAGTTTGGCAGAGTATAATTAGAATGAAAAAATGCAAAAGCGTTTTTAATCTCATGGAGTAAGGATTTTTGATTTTAGTAAAATTAGAAAATTTATACTATTCCTCAAACGAAAAAGAAAACTGATTATTTGCCGATAATATTTGTTAAAAATGCAATCTATTTCTTTAATAAAAAATAAACTTACCCAAAAAATAGCCTAAATTACCACTAATTCAATATTAATAAGTAGGCACTGTTTGCAGTATTCAGTCGGTAAAACTCTCATATAATGGGTTAATATTAAGGCGGTTAAGTCAATATACTATAAACTATAATTACTGCCTATTACTTACTATTCATTTATTAAAATGAATCATTATCCGATATTTCAATAAATTTTGTCAACTATCATAAACCTTATAGATTCTACCGTTGAGAGAGTGACATTTTACGTTCCGCAAAGATAAATTATCGTATTTTTTAAATATTGTCACATCGAACCATTCTGTGGTTGAAAAAGTTACCTTTGTATATACTTTTTCAACAACACAAAATGAAATTAAAAGTTGCTTGTCAGCTCGTTTATGATTCCAAAGAAAATGCCCCACTAATTTTGATGCTTCGTCCACAAAATGGCTCTGAGCAAAAACTGATAGAAGAAAATTACTTACTTACCCCCAACATTCCTATCTCAGAATATCAAGATGTTTACGGAAATTTATGCCAAAGAATGGTTGCCCCCTTTGGTAAATTGAGCATCCAAACGTCCTCTGTTTTTGAAGTGGATGAAACCCTTGAAACCAACTTCAATGCAGCATTCGTGCCAGTGGAAAATCTTCCAAATGAGGTAATAATTTACACGCTGCCAAGTCGTTACTGCGAATCAGATAAATTATCAAATCTTGCTTTTGAAATTGTTCAAAACCTTCCTTTGGGTTATCCCCAAGTAGAGGCAATTCGTTCCTGGGTAAAATCACATCTTACCTATGAATACGGAAGAAGTTCATCCTCCACATCAGCTTATGATGTTAGTATAAGCAGACACGGAGTTTGCCGTGATTTCACGCACCTTTGCTTGGCACTTTGTAGAGCCTTAAATATTCCCGCACGTATGGTGGTGGGTTATCTTTATGACCTTAAACCAATGGATTTGCACGCATGGTTTGAGGTTTTTGTGGGAAATAAATGGTACACTTTTGATGCCACTCAAGACTCCCCAAAAGGCGGAAGGGTGGTTATTGCTTATGGACGGGATGCCAACGATGTGGCATTTGCCAGCCAATTTGGAGAAATGTACCTGCTGAATATGTGGGTATCGGTGGAAGAAATAAAGTAGAATCTTGGAACAACTACTTTTCTTCATCTGTTTACCATTACAAACATTAACTTAATAATTACTTTGAAGACAATCATCATCGGAGCGGGCATGGCGGGACTTTCTGCCGCCAGAGTTTTAACACAAAAAGGACACGAAGTCACAGTTTTAGACAAAGGTCGTGGCGTGGGAGGAAGAATGTCCACCCGAACCATAGAAAACGCAAAGGCTGATCATGGAGCACAATATTTTGCTGCAAAAACGCCCGAATTTCAAGCACTAATCGCTGAATTTCAATCAGAAAACGTAATCACAGAATGGCATCTTGCTCAACGAGATAATATACGGTTTGTGGGTGCAAAGGGAATGAATATGATTCCCAAGAAAATGGCTTCGTCCTTAAATGTTTTGGTGAACGAGAAGGTAGTTTTGATTGAGCATAATTCCATTAAAACCGAATCTGGCAATGTCTTTGATTTTGACAATTTGATTATTACCATACCGATTCCGCAAGTGATTGACCTTTTTCAATGTTCAGAGATTGAATTGTCGGGAGTTGATAAAACTGCACTTGAAACAATTGAATATCAGCCTTGTATTGCGGTCATGGCTGTTCTGGAGAAACCCACTGAAATTGTCAGTGGAGGAATTATGTTGGAAAATCAACCCGTTGCTTGGATTGCCGATAATTTTCAAAAAGGAATTACGGAAACTCCAACCGTTACCATCCATGGTTCTGGTGCGTATAGTGCCGAACGTTTTGATGACGATTTGCAAAAAGTGGCAAATGATATGTTATCGTCCGTAAATCAATATGTTGAACCTAAGAATATTATTTCTTTTCAAACCCATCGTTGGAAATTCAGTAATGCCACAAAGCGTTATGAAAAGCCGTTTTATCAGATAGAAAATAGAAAAGTATTCTTGGGAGGTGACGGTTTTGGAATGGGAAATGTGGAAGGTGCTTTTTTGTCAGGCTATTTTTTGGGGATGAGCTTGTAAACCAATCCTTTGTAAATTATTGATAATAAATGTAGATAAGTAATGCTTACAAAATAAACAGCGTTTATTTTGTAAGCTAAATATTTGATTATCAGTTAGTTATATTGATAATATCGAACCTCGAAATAAGAACAACAACTTAATTACAACCTTTTGTTGAAATAATATGTCTTTAAAGAAAAACGAGAAACCATGAAAACAATCTTCTGTATTTTCTTATTTCTTAGCTCAGTATGGGCTTGTAAAGATGCTGATGTTCAATTAGTTACACAAGATAAAATAACACTTTCGGGTGAGTGGCGTTATGTAGGTAAGTTTAGTCACAATGCAGATTATAAGTGTTTAGTCTGCCCTGAATTTGATTACGAAAAGAGTATTTACAGAATCACTTTTAAAGAAGATGGCACTTTTGATACAAGGATAAATCTGTTGATTGGAAAAGGAAATTATGCAGGAAAACCGAATGCAAATGCAACTTCCACAAATTATTACGGTGAGATAAACATCACAAATTTGCAGATTCTCAATAAACCTTTTGAAACAAAGGCTGATGGAGAATTCAAACTAAAACTTGTCGATAGCAATAGTTTTAGCCAAAATTCCAAAGCTAATAATTCTTTTGGATTTGACGAACTTCTCCTGAATCTTAAGGCTACAAATTCTTCAGAATATTTACTATTTATAAGGAAGAAATAGGCTTCAGATTTTGGATAAAAATATTTAAAAAGACAGTTTTCGTAAAATGAAAGCTGTCTTTTTAGTTCAAACCAAAAAAAAATCCTCCAAAACCTCAACATTAGATTCAGAACCCAGAACTAATCTTGGCTAAATAAACTTTCTTGCCTAATTTTGTGAAACTATGAAATAAACCTTCATAGCTCGTAAACTGTTAAATAAACATGAGAGAAATACAATTCAGAGAGGCACTTCGTGAAGCACTAAACGAAGAAATGCGTAGTGATCCATCGGTTTTTTTGATGGGCGAAGAAGTTGCCGAATATAATGGAGCCTATAAAGTATCACAAGGAATGTTGGACGAATTTGGTCCAGACCGTGTGATTGATACCCCCATCGCCGAGTTAGGTTTTGCTGGAATTGCCGTTGGGGCAGCTGCAAATGGTTTGCGTCCCGTGGTTGAGTTTATGACTTTCAACTTTTCATTAGTTGCCATTGACCAAGTGATTAATTCTGCTGCAAAACTAATGTCAATGTCGGGAGGGCAATATCATTGTCCAATCGTTTTTCGTGGACCAACTGGAAACGCAGGGCAATTATCATCACAACACTCTTCAAATTTTGAGAATTGGTTCGCCAATACTCCTGGTTTAAAAGTAGTTGTCCCTTCAAATCCTGCCGATGCCAAAGGTTTATTAAAGTCATCAATTCGTGATAACAATCCTGTGATTTTTATGGAATCTGAATTGATGTATGGCGATAAAGGTTTGGTGCCAGATGGCGAGCATATCGTGCCAATCGGAAAGGCTAATATCGTAAAAGAAGGTACGGATGTAACAATCGTAACTTTCGGAAAAATGCTTTCGAGAGTTGTTATGCCAGCCGTTTTGGAATTAGAGAAAATGGGAATTAATGCTGAAGTAATAGACCTCAGAACGGTGAGACCTATTGACTATGAGACAGTTATAAGTTCAGTAAAGAAAACAAACCGTTGTGTGGTGGTGGAAGAAGCCAACCCAATTGCGGCACTTTCTTCTGAGATTGCTTATAACATCCAACGTTGGGCTTTTGATTTTATGGATGCTCCCGTTATCCGTGTGAATTCAAAAGATTTGCCTTTACCTTACGCTCAATCTCTTTTAGAAGCCATTCTCCCAAGTATTGCGGGAACGATTGATGCCGTTAAAAAAGTGATGTATAAAGCGTAGATTTAATCATAACTTATCTTAAATTTCAAAGAACGGCATTGTCTAACGCAATGCCGTTCTTTTTTTGAAAATTAAATTTTACCCCTATCTACTTCAAATATTCTTATCAAATTTTCGTTAATCAATTATGTTTTTTACCTTTAAAAGTAATTTTCTTATTCATCCATACTTTGTCCTCAAAACGATATGTACTCATTCAGAAAAATCTTATTATTGTTTGTTATCACCTTATTCATAGGTGCATGTTCCTCTAAAGAGGTGGCTCCCGACCCTATTCCAGTACAGCCAAAAACCTTAACGATTGTAACTAATAATGAGGTTAATCCAACCAACATTTCTTATATCTGGAAAGATAATCATGTTTCGTCTTACACAATAAAAACACTAAATGTTGCCTTGAATAAGGATTTTATTAGAAAATATGACATCACGAGGGATAATAAAAACTATGTAAAGGACATTTTATACACGTATGAAGGAGGAGGATTTCCAGACGGAAACACTACTCAAACTTACACTTATAATGCAGACAAAACCCAAGTTAATTACCTTTCTACAAACTGGGTTTATGACAAGCTGGGGAATTTGTCAACTGTAAATTATGGCTCTCGTTCAATTACTGGTCTCATAGAATATAGTTACAATAATTCTAATTTGTTATCAAAACTGTATTGGAAAGAGAATGTCAATTTGGAGACAATTAATACGATAAATGCTTTTACTCAAATAGAAAATCCATTGTATAATATTGCCAAAAGTCTCCAATTCCTCAATATAACATACAACAATACTGACTTAGTCATGAATTCATTACTGAAATTACCGAGGTCATATAACGATGGTGCAGTTGATAATTTTGTAAGCAATGAAGTTGATCCTCAAAGTCGAGTTACTTCAATTACTGTTTCCAACAATGGAATTATTCTAAAGAAATATACCTTCACATATTAAGCCATAAAGTCTTCTGAAATGATTTCAGAAGACTTTAAATCAACTAATTTTCCCATAAAATTTTTTTAAAATCTGCCGTATATTTCAGGGTTCTTTTCTTTCGTCTGGAAATAGTTGCTTCCATATTATTACTCAACATAATACATTCCTTATCGGGATCATAACTTTTCAAATGTGACTCATTGATAATAAATGAGCGATGAATGCGAGTGAAAGGGTGGTCTTTAAGAAGATCATCAAACAATTTCATAGTTCGAGAAATTAAAACTTTTTTCCCGTTTAACAAATGTAGATAAGTATAGTTTGCCTCGGCTTCGAGCATTACAATTTCTGTGAGAGGAATTTTCTTTTTCTGATAAATAAATTCCATCTTACCTTTTGAAATAATACAGAATTCAGAAGAAACATTCATAAATTTAGTTTATTGGCGATACTTTTAGAGATAAGACGGGATTTCGATATTTTTGTGTGGTGAAAGTAACACAGGAAAAATATTTTGTAGCATAAATGATGTGTAGAACGGTTTTTTGTATGTGAAATGCAACCACATAGAGATTTAAGGTAACAATAGTAAACAGAGAAAAACTTTGACTCTTTTAAACTTGTTTGTCTTATCTTATATTTTTTCTATGTCACCTATGGTTCCTATGTGGTTCAAAAGTTTAAGGTCAATTGTTTTCCGACCATCTCATCGGCAAATTCAAGGTTGGATAGCGAAATCCCCAACAGCCTAACTCCTTTCTCAACGGGTTGAATTTGTTCTAATAAATCAAAAGAAATTTTCTCGAAAAAGGTTTTATCCATTATGGGTGAAAGTGCAGTTTTGCTTCTGGTAATTTGCTGAAAATCAAGGTATTTTACCTTCAAATTTACCGTTCTGCCAAAACCTTTTGTTCGCTCGCAGTAACGCCAAACATCTTCAATAAGTGGCAATAAACCCGCTTCCAATTCAATACGGGTTTCTAAGTCTTTGTCAAATGTATTTTCAGAACCAACCGATTTGCGAATTCTATCGGGGTTAACAGGACGATTGTCGATGGCACGGGCAATGTCGTAATAATATCCACCCGCTTTGCCGAAATATTTACGAAGAAAAGCCTCATCTTTTTGTCTTAAATCCATACCCGTAAAAATCTCCATTTTGTTCATTTTCTCGGCAGTTACTTTACCGATTCCATGAAAACGATACACATCCAAAACCTCCACGAATTTCTCTCCTTGATTGGGTTTTATCACAAATAAGCCATCAGGTTTGTTGTAATCAGAAGCTAATTTTGCCAAGAATTTATTGTAAGAAACTCCCGCCGAAGCCGTGAGCCCCGTGCGTTCTTTAATCTTGATTTTTATCTCTTTCGCAATCTCTGTAGCAGAAGCAATTCCTTTCAAGTTTTCAGTAACATCCAAATAGGCTTCATCCAAAGAAAGCGGTTCAACCAATGGCGTATATTCCAAAAATACCTCTCTGATTTGATTTGAAGCCGCTTTGTAAGCATCAAAGCGAGGTTTTACGAAGATGAGATTAGGGCATTTTCGAGCCGCCACCACCGATGCCATTGCCGACCGAACGCCAAATTTACGAGCCTCATAACTGGCAGCCGCTACAACCCCACGCTCCCGAGAACCACCCACCGCCACAGGTTTTCCACGCAATTCTGGATTATCCCGTTGCTCAACAGAAGCATAAAATGCGTCCATGTCTATGTGGATGATTTTTCTCAATTGTTTACTGGATGATTGCACACGGATTTTATGGATTAGACAAGGATTAGAATTTTATTTTGAAAGTCAATTATCGAATAAATTTTAAAGAAACTATTTTAAATCCGTGTCAAATCCGTTAAATCCGTGTGCCATTTTTAACCCCTACCGATACCCTTCCGCCTGCAAATTAAACAATTCTGCATATCGTCCGCCTTTCGCCAATAGTTCCTCATGCGTTCCAATTTCTAATACTTGCCCTTTATCCAACACCAAAATTCTATCCGCCATTCTCACGGTTGAAAAACGATGTGAAATCAAGATGGCGGTTTTGCCTTTGGTCAAATCAGCAAAACGCTTGAAAACTTCATATTCTGCTCGTGCATCCAAAGCTGCCGTAGGTTCGTCCAAAATGAGTACGTCTGCCTCTCGTAAGTAGGCCCTCGCAAGTGCCACTTTTTGCCATTCCCCTCCCGATAATTCAACGCCATTGGCAAATCTTCGTCCGAGTGGTTGGTTGTAAGTCATTGGTAATTTGTCGATTACAGAATCAGCCAGACTTTGTTGAGCGGCTCTTTGCAGTTCCGTTAATTCCTCCCGATGCACAATATCTCCGACCGCAATATTATCTCCTGCCGTAAACTGGAAGCGTTGAAAATCTTGAAAAATTACGCCAATATGCTCCCGTAATTCAATGAGATTATACTCTTTTAAATCATAACCATCCAATAAAATTCGTCCTTCGTCGGGATCATACAATCTGCCTAATAATTTTACAAGGGTTGTTTTACCCGCTCCATTCTCGCCAACCAATGCCAATTTTTCGCCCACTTGGAGGGTAAAATCTAAATGTCGATTTGCCCATTTATCCGAATTTGGATATTTAAAACCCACATTTTCAAAATAAAATCCTTCTTGAATAATTTTAGGAAAAGCCCGTGGATTTGCAGGAGAAGTGATTTTTGGAATAATTTTATAAAATTCAAACAAGTCATTCAAATATAATGCTCCTTGCGAAATACTATTAAATCGCCCTAAAATACCTTCCAACAAAGACCGTAATTGACGGAATGAACCCGCCAAAAAAGTAAGGCTTCCGATTGTTACAACACCATTCACCGTTTGAATAATGATGATGCCATAAGCGGCAAAATATCCCAACGTTCCCACCGCCAAAAGCAAACTTCCCCAAGTGGCTCTTTCGACAGATAATTTACGATTTTCTTTGAAATAAAGGATAGATAAATGCTGGAAACGCCCAATCAAAAAGTCGGATAAACCAAACAATTTTACCTCTTTGGCAGTATCATCACTCGCTCCAATGAAGCGATAATAATCCAATTCACGACGTTGAGGAGTCCAGCCAAATTGTAGCGAATAACTTTTGGCGTTGAAGTGCAATTCACCTAAAAACGAAGGAATCACTGCCACCATAAGCAACAAAATCAACAGAGGATTGAAGGCAATTAGTCCGACCAAAAGCAAACCCATCGTGATAAAATCCTGTCCTTGGGCAAGGGTTTGGGAGAGTAGAATGGTACGTCCTGCGGTTTGTTGTCTGGCTCGTTCCAGTTTGTCATAAAAAGTGGCATCTTCAAATTGTGCTAAGTCCAAAGAAGCAGCGTGTTTCATTAATTGCACAGATGTTCTATTACCAAACAAATCACCTAACAAGCTGTCAGTCAAGCTAATACCTCTCGAAAGCAAATCGCCCACAATCGCTAAAATAAACTCAAACCCAATTAATAAATACAAATGATTGAAGTCTTTTGACGAATGATTTACTTGAAAAATGACTTCATCAATGATTAATTTCGCCACGTACAAAGCCAAAACAGGCATTCCAGCACGAACTAAGCGAAGGAGAGTATTAGAAATCGTGAGTGAAGGCGAGGTCTGATAAACCTCCTTCAAAAAGGCAGGGAGATTTTTGAGAGCCTTGAATCGTTCACGGATATTTGGTTTATTAGTGGTAGAATCTTTGGGGGAATTTTTTGCCATTTTGTTGTTTTAGGATATGAATTGATAACGGTGAAAGGAGAGATTGGGTTCATGGTTTGAGGTGGATGATATATTGAAAAACAATTTCAATTATAAAATGACAAAAGGCAACGAATCTCGCTGCCTTTTGTCATCTATATTAATCATAATTTAAAACAGAAGCCAGCCAATTTTCGGTCAATTCTAAGCTCATTTATCTATGTTTTAAATATCAGATATTTGGGATTCACTATCTATTAAAGAAATAATTTTTTCTGTAAGAAGTTTAAAATCCGTATATGCGTTTCTAACTGCACCTAAATGAGCTCCAATTGCACCCTCAGACGGTTTTAATAGAAAAATGGGCTTTCTTGCTTCCATTGCCATTGGAATTAAACTGTGATAGTGTTTCAATAATGCTATACAATATTCATCCTGTTCAACAGTAATTACTACATTTGAGTCTTCTTTTAAAACAAATTGTCTAAAAACTTGAGGTATTCGATTTGCCCATTTTAAGTATGACTTTACGGGTCTACTTTCTTTAATACCATGTTGCATAACAACGTAACCTAAAGGTTGAATGTTGGAATTAGGTAACTCTAAGGTCGGTTCAGGATTTTCAGATTTTCTTTTATTCCATTCATTCTTCCATTTTTCAAGTCTCATTCCTAAATTTTTCAACCCTTGTAATGAAAACAAATCTGCCGCCATTGGTACTACCACATAATCTGCTGCCATTAGGGTTGCTCGATTGATAGCACCAAAATTAGGACCAATATCAATAATACAATAGTCTGACTCGGTTCTTTGTCCAGCTTCTTTTAATATTCTATAAAATGATGAAATTATTCGAAAAGCCGCTTCATCTCCATCATTACATTTACCCCAGTTTTCGCTCAGTTTATCTTCAAACATTGATAGTTCTAAGTCTCCTGCCAGCAGACCTATTTTATCTGTTATTTGATGTACTGTAACTGGTTTAATATCTCCAAGACCTTTGTCCAAGGGTTTAATCGCTTCTAAAATTGTAGGCCTTGAAGCATCGTTATCATAAATATCGGCTAATCTGTCATCACTCAAAAACATAGAAGTTAAGTTAGCTTGTGGGTCTAAATCTACCGCTAAAGATTTGTGACCAAGTTCTGCAAGCATATAGGTGAAATGATACACTAATGTAGTTTTCCCTACTCCTCCCTTATTATTAAAAAATGCTATTGTTTTCATAATTGCTTCTTGTAAATGATAACACCAAAGTTTGTAAGTTGATCAATAATAAAGTCTGGTTTTGGATTACCATTTTTTTCTAAAGAGGCAATTGCTCTTTTTACTCCCAAATTAAATCTATTGATATATCCTAAGTTATATACAGCTTCTGCCAGCGTAGGATTTCTATAATCATTTTCTGATGGAAAATTTTCTGGTCTTGCATTTCCATATAGTCCACCTGCATTAGAAATTTCTATTCTATCCGAAAATTCATAGAATTTAACTGGAGCATTGGATTGATAATCTCTATGTATAACTGCATTATACAACAATTCTTTTAGAGCAAACACAGGAAAATTATATTGGTGTTCTTCTCCGATATTATAAAGAACTTTTTTGATTATTTGAGCTTTGATGAATTCTTCCATTACACTCATTTGAGTTGTTAAATCTCCACTAAATTTATGTTCATATTCAAAATCACTAACTTCATCATCCCCACTAAAACGCACATATTGAACATAAGCACCTGGTAAAAAAAACAACGGGTTTTTACCAAACATTAATATTCCAGCATTAGTAGGACAATCAGCTTTTAAGTCATAAAATTTTAGAGATGATAGTTGTTGTCTTAATTCTCTCCCATTTTCCAATAATGTTTCTTCATCAATTGCCGTCGGCAGATAGGTAATTTTAAAAATATTTGTACTTATATCATTAAGTTCACTTCCATAACATGGTTGTGTATCATAAGAGCGAGCAAATGTTGAACGCTTTTCACTTAAAATTCTTTCTTCGGTTTCGTTGGCTGTATCATGTCTTAACCCAGCTCTTACACATACTTTACCTTTAAATCTTACTGGTGGTACTCGGGAGGGTTGAACTTCGACAACTGCTATATCTCCTTCGGGAAAAGAGAATTTTTCAACAATTAGAGAAGGAGGAGGAACTATTCGACCATCAGTTCTAAAATCTAAAAGTTTTTGTAGTAAAGGTTCATCAATTTTTGTTCCATTTAACTTTCCATCATTATCTACGCCTATTAGTAAATATCCTGGTAATCCTTTTGCTGTTAAATCATTACAAAAAGAACAAATAGCTTCTCCAAATTTATTGGTATCTGTTTTAGAAATAGTTTTTTCTATCCTCTCAGTTTCTAACAAAGGTAATAATTCTAATAATTCTTCTCGTGTAATCATAATTTCAATCCATAAAATATATTTCAATTCAAATTTACTCATAATCTTAAAGATAATAATACTTTTCATTTTAGATAGATTATTAAACCACAAAAGGCAACGAATCCCGTTGCCTTTTGTGGTTTAATAATCCCGATTCTCCTAATCATAATTCAAAACAGGAGCCAACCATTTCTCCGTCAATTCCATGTTCATTCCTTTACGTACCGAATAGTCTTTCACTTGGTCTTTCGCAATTTTTCCGATGGGGAAATACTTGCTTTCTGGGTTTGAGAAATAGAAACCACTTACCGAACTCGCTGGGTACATCGCAAAACTTTCTGTTAATTGAATGCCAATTTTTTCTTCGGCTTGTAATAAATCAAACAAGGCTTTCTTTTCAGTATGGTCTGGACAAGCTGGATAACCTGGTGCTGGACGAATTCCTACGTATTTTTCAGAAATTAATTCCTCTGGAGTGTTATTCTCATCTTTGGCATATCCCCAGAATTCCTTACGAGTACGCTCGTGCATGAGTTCTGCAAATGCCTCTGCCAAACGATCTGCAATGGCTTTTACCATAATTGAGTTGTAATCGTCGTGGTCTTTTTCATACTTTTCAACCAAAGGTTCAATACCAATTCCTGCCGTAACGGCAAATGCTCCGATGTAGTCGGAAGCCCCCCCCGCCCCCAGAGGAGGAGCTATGAAATCGCTTAAACAGTAATTTGGTAAATTTGCAGCTTTTTGACCTTGCTGTCTTAGATGATGTAAAACAGTACCTTCTTCTAAAATCGGAGCAATATCTGCCAATTGAACTCCATTATAATATCTATGACTACCATGTTTATCACACTGAACTTCAACAATACCTTTCTCAAAAGATATTGGATGAATTTCTATATCGTCCACAGTTCCCCCTCTGGGGGTTAGGGGGCTTCGACTATTGGCAGGATAAAAACCAACGACTGCACGAGCCGTAAGTAGTTTATTATCAATGATTTCCTTTAATAAAACATTGGCATCATCAAATAATTTTCTGGCTTCTTCCCCAACGATTTCGTTTTCAAAAATCTTTGGATATTTACCCGATAATTGCCAAGTCGAGAAGAACGGAGTCCAGTCGATATATTTGGCAATTTCAGCCAAATCATAATCCATGAAATATTTATTGCCTAAAAATTGTGGCTTGGTAGCTTTGAAATTATCCCAATCAATTTTTGGGGTATTCAAACGAGCTTTTTCAATCGGTACATAATTTTTATCTTTCTGACGACTTGCATGGTCGATTCTCAACTGTGCGTATTGAGCCTTTATTTCGTCATAAATTTCTTTGTTCGTTTGCTCATTTTGCATCAAACGACCTGCCACAGGCACACTTTTTGAAGCATCCAACACGTGAATAACGGGTCCAGAATAATGTGGATCAATCTTTACAGCTGTATGAATTCGTGAAGTTGTCGCTCCACCAATTAACAAAGGAATCGTAAATCCTTGGCGTTCCATTTCTTTGGCAACTCCCACCATTTCATCCAAGGAAGGCGTAATCAAACCAGAAAGTCCAATAATATCAACGTTGTGTTCACGGGCAGCGGCAAGGATTTTTTCGGTTTGAACCATTACGCCCATATCAATAATTTCGTAATTATTGCAACCCAAAACCACCCCAACGATGTTTTTACCAATATCATGAACGTCACCTTTTACGGTAGCAAGCAGGATAATGCCAGCCCCCCCCGCCCCCGAAGGGGGAGCTTTCACTACCGATTGTTCTTCGATAGGGCTATTCTTTAATTCAAATAAAATTTTATCTAAAACGTTACCCAAATCTGTTAATACTTCATCATTGGTAAATCTGATAACTTTAAAACCTTGATCATTTAGCCAATTTGTTCTTTCTATATCTGATAAAATATTATCGGGGAGTTGATGAATAGAACCATCTATTTCTACTATTAACTTATGTTTTAAGCAAACAAAATCAGCAATAAACTCTCCAATTATATGTTGTCTTCTAAATTTGAAATCTTCTAATTGCTTTCCTGATAAAGATTTCCATAAAACAGATTCTCCTTCTGTTGGTTCATTCCTCATTCTTTTAGAAAACTCCTTCAACAAGGCATATATGGCAGGATCTGCCGTCTCCCATTTTTGCGTTGAAGTAGCTCCCCCTTCGGGGGTTGGGGGGCTATTTTTTAGTTTTTCTTCTTCAATAAAAGGAAGGAGGTACGCCACCGCTTTCTTCATAACCCTCGCCGATTTCACAACTTGTGGCAAGAACATTTTTCCTTCTCCGAACAAATCTCCCACCACATTCATGCCGTCCATTAAAGGTCCTTCAATTACATGAAGTGGCTTATCAACCAATTGACGAGCTTCTTCAACGTCTTCATCAATAAATTCGGTAAGTCCTTTAATCAGAGCGTGTTCCAAACGTTTTCCAACGGGTTGGTCACGCCATTTATTATCAACTACAACTTCCTTCCCTTTCGATTTTACCGTCTCCGCAAACTTAATCATTCTGTCGGTTGCATCTTCTCTACGGTTTAATAATACGTCCTCACACATTTCGAGCATATCCGCAGGAATATCAGAGTAAACGCCCAATTGAGCCGCATTCACAATTCCCATGTCCATTCCTGCCTTGATGGCATGATACAAAAAGACGGTGTGCATCGCCTCACGGACTGGCTCATTACCTCTAAATGAGAACGAAATATTAGAAACCCCACCTGAAACTTTGGCGTAAGGAAGGTTCTCTTTTATCCAACGAGTAGCATTTATAAAATCAACAGCATAGTTATTATGTTCCTCCATACCCGTAGCAACGGTCAGGATATTGGGGTCAAAAATGATGTCTTGTGGAGGAAATTTTACTTTATTTACCAAAATATCGTACGCTCGCTGACAAATTTCTTTCCGTCTTTCAAAACTATCTGCCTGACCTTGTTCGTCAAAAGCCATCACAACTGTACTTGCTCCGTAACGCTTCACTTTTTCGGCAGTTTCAATGAATTTCGCTTCACCTTCTTTCAAAGATATTGAGTTCACGATTGACTTTCCTTGTACACATTTCAGACCTGCTTCAATCACCTCCCATTTCGAGGAGTCAATCATAATGGGCAATTTGGCAATGTCAGGTTCAGCCATCAAGAGGTTCAAAAACGTCTTCATCGCCTCCACACCGTCAATCATCCCTTCGTCCAAGTTCACGTCAATCACCTGAGCTCCACCATCCACTTGCTCACGAGCCACGGCAATGGCAGCTTCATAATCATTTTCACGAATCAAACGAGCAAATTTCTTTGAACCCGTCACGTTACAACGCTCACCAACGTTCACATAATTGGTTTCTTTGGTGATATTCAAAGGTTCAAGACCAGATAATTTTTGGATTGGTTCAAACGTTGGAATTACCCTTGGCTTGTATTTTGAAGCAACTTTTGCAATTTCAGCGATGTGTGCAGGGGTAGTTCCGCAACATCCGCCAATGATATTCATGAAACCACTTTGCAAAAATTCTTCCACAATCACCGCCATTTCTGAGGGTGTTTGGTCGTATTCACCCATTTCATTTGGCAAACCTGCATTAGGGTGAGCTGATACTAAAAAGGGTGATTCTTTCGCTAAAATCTGAACGTAAGGGCGCATCAAATCCGCCCCCAAAGCACAGTTTAAGCCAACCGACAACAAATCCAAATGAGAAACGGAAGTCAAAAATGCTTCGGTAGTTTGCCCAGAAAGGGTACGACCAGAGGCATCAGTGATTGTCCCTGAGACCATGATGGGTATTTGTGAGTTGTGAGTTGTGATTTGTGATTTATTTTCCCGACGAGAAATTGAATGACTTTTCAGTGGTCTTATTGTTCCTTTGTTTCTATCCGTTTGGTATAAATCAATGGCGAAAAGGGCTGCCTTTGCATTTAAGGTATCGAAAATGGTTTCTACTAACAACAAATCCGCTCCACCATCCATTAAACCTTGAATTTGTTCGTAATAAGCATCTACCAGTTCATCAAAAGTTACAGCACGAAAACCTGGGTCGTTTACATCGGGTGATAACGATAAAGTCCTATTTGTGGGTCCGATTGAACCTGTCACGTAACGTGGTTTGCTTGGGTCTTTCGCCGTAAACTCATCGGCTACTTCTCTGGCAATTTTGGCAGATTCATAGTTCAATTCATAGACATAATCTTCCATGTGATAATCCGCCATCGCAATGGAAGTACCTGAGAATGTGTTTGTTTCAGCAATATCCGCCCCAGCTTCAAAATATTTTGCATGGATTTCCTTGATAACATCGGGGCGAGTTATCGAAAGCATATCGTTGTTACCTTTCACCTCGTGAGGGAAGTCTTTAAACTTCTCACCCCGATAATCAGCATCGGATAGTTTATATTCTTGAATCAACGAACCCATCGCTCCGTCAAGGACAAGGATGCGGTCTTTTAATACGTCTTTTATGTTTGGTTTATTCATATTCTATAAGGCACAGAGCCACAAAGGCACAAAGGCACGAAGTAACCGGGGCGTTAGGTAATGGAGCTTTTTAATAATAAGCAGGATTTTATTTTCTTAGCAAAATACAAATTTACCATTTATAAACCTTCGCTATTATTCTTTCAATAAAATCTATTGCAAATTTATCAGTTTTGGATAAATAATTTACGTAATTCCAAAAATTTAGATATATTTACTTTTATTATTGAAATATACAGATATTATTAACTAAATAAACAAGGTATTTTTCCGAGAAACGATAAATTATCTATTGAAATTATGGCAATAAAAATGGATTCAACCGACAAAGAGATTCTTAGACATTTACAACAAGATGCCCTCTTGACAACGAAGGAATTAGCCTCTCGTCTGAACCTCTCACCCACGCCCGTTTATGAGCGTGTGAGAAGGTTAGAAAAAGATGGCGTTATCAAAAAATACGTGGCTTTGGTGGATAGAGAGAAGGTTGCAAAAGATTTGGTAGTCTTTTGCAGTATTCGTTTAAAGGAACACGCCCAAGAAGCAGGAGCAAAATTTGTGCATGAAATCGTGAGATTAGACGAAGTGCAGGAATGTTATAATATTTCGGGCGATTATGATTTTATGTTAAAAATTGTCGTCCATGATATGCGAGAATATCAAGCATTTTTAATGAACAAATTAGCTTCGTTGGAGAATATTGGAAGTACGCATTCCATTTTTGTGATGTCTGAAATTAAGCATGAGACGGGTTTTTTGGTGAGTTGAGGATAAAGAGAAAACGTTTGAATTGATTAAAAAACCAAAGGGCTGAGTCTAAGACTCAGCCCTTTTTTTGGATTTGTTTGTGTTGCCTTGAAAATAAGCCTTTTTTGCGGAACTGAAAATTTAGCACACAAATCAATATTTTGACTTACAAATCAATAGTGTTGCCGTTTTTGCCCTCTTTACCTTTGACTTAATAATTTTTTAATTCACTCTTTAAACAAATTCTCAACGATGAAACAACTCAAAAAACCGCCCGATTAAGTTTTAGTAAAAATGTAAACAAAAAAAGGCGTAATCTGAAAAGCCTTAATAGAGTAGGAGAAAAATAAAAAAAATCTTATATCATGAAAAATATAAAATTAAAGTATTTTGCCGTAGCCTTAATGATGGTGTTACAGTGGTCATGTGCTACGAATGAGACTCTTATTGATGCAAAAAATGACTCTGATATAGTAAGCGATACGCAATTTGATGTAATTCCAGGAATGAAATATATAGTAGATGACAAGGAAATTGTAGATAGAAACTTGCTTGTTACTGCACAGAAAAAAGCATGGAATGTACATTTTGATTTTCCTGAAAATAAAGTGGTTATTTCCACAACGGAAAGAGAATTTAGTAAATACGTAAATTCTAATGAATTGTTTAAACAGCATTTAGAAGAAAATACCAGAGATGCAATAAATCAACAAAAAGAGGAGTCAATTATATCAAATTCTTCTAAAAGTAGTTCAAGAGATAGTGCTACTCCAACTTTACGGGTAGATTTTTCCAATACCGCATTTTTTAATATATCATATAGGCCATTTTCTCAGCCAGCTACTACGAGCAACTATGTACATTATAGTTTTAAAGCAAGTTCTAATTCCGATGTGTTTAATCTTCAACATATAGCATATAAGACAACTGTTACGGCGACAACAGCATCTACAACGACCAAAATTTTAAACGTTACTCAAGGAAATAATTTTTACAAAGTAGGAATCCGGAATTCACAAGAAAGTGGAAGTGTAACCAAATCTTTCTATGCACTTGCAAATTATCGTGGTCCAAGTAAAGCGTATACGGTAGGAGCGAATTCAACAGTAATTATTCCTTATACCATAGTTTTCAAGTCATATAAATAATAAAAACAATTTTTAACAAAAAAAATAAAGTCATGAAAATGTTTAAAATATTATTTGTTGCCCTAATGTGTATTTGCGTATTTGAGAGTAACGCTTCGATAAAAAAAGTAGATAAACTTGAATTAATTAAAGAAATGTCTAACAACAAAATTGTTGAAACTTATGTTAGAAACATTCTTAGTTTAACTCTTATTTCATCTTTTCAAGATGTTTCGGCTCTTTCTAATGAAAGTAAAGTCAAGTTGGATGAAAAAATGAAAAATACTCTCGAATATGGTAAAAGCGTAGAATTATTCTTTCCCGCTTACGGAAGTCTAAGCACAACTGAGAAAAAAGAGGTGCTTCATGCTTTGGTTCAACAAGTATCCGAAACTAATCTATTTAAGGTTGTTACTTCTGACTGTGTTTGGAATGCAATAAAGAAGTATGCAGCTTGTTTAGGAATTACAACTGAAGGGAATTTAGCTATTTTTTTAGGATGTGCCCTTGTATGTGGAGCTATTGATGGATTTGGAATTGTTGCAAGTGGGGGGACTCTTACGGCTGCTATGGCAGCTATAATAGTAGTTGAATTACGGGCATGTTCTTTTTGGGTTGGAGTTATGTTGACTACTGAATATGTAAAATGCGCTAGTGATTTTTCCGATTTATTATACACATGTGATTAGATTAAATAAGTTTTGTCTTACATGGGTAAATCATCTTTCCCTTCGCTGGTGTCCCCACTATACAACTTATTATAGTACCTTAAAATATTGATTTTCAATTAATTATAAATTAAAATTGTTCGTTTTTTGCTTTCGCAAGTCGGCTGGTCTTTGCAACCCTTTGAAACACTGAGCCGTCAGGATAAAGTGGTTATATCAGCAAAGGAAGAAAAGGTAAATAAAATAAACATCAAAATGGCACTCAGAATTCTGAGTGCCATTTCAGTAAAAAATGTACCTTTGTCAAAATACAAAAAGGTATGAAACACATAGTATTTTTAGGTTTATTGTTTTTAAAAATCACCTTTCTGTACTCACAAAATGGGTACCCAAAAAGTGTGGATAGTTTGTATGTACTTATTAATGAGGAAGGTTGTGATGCTGGGAATATCAATCTTTTTCACGAAGTTTGCTATATCCTAAGTTACTAAAAATTTGTTTTATGAAATATCCATATTTACTTTTTTTTCTTTCATTATCTCTTCTATCCTTTTCTCAAAAAACAGAAAATGATAAAATAATAATAGATAGCCTTCTGGTGGTATTGAATACCAAACGAGAAGATACCGCAAAGGTAAATGTATATCAAACTATTTTCGAGTATTGCTTGCTTCATGATTATGAAAAATCAAATTTATACAATAACAAAATCCTAACACTATCACAAAAAACTCAATATAAAAGAGGTATAGGGTTTTATTATTTAAACCTCTGGCAAATTAATGAATTCATAGGAAAAGATAGAATAGAGGATAGTAACAAAGCAAAAATTATTTTCAGTAAAGTTCATGATATCAGGTATTATTTAATGTCATGCTATGCAAATGGACTTACTAACTTAAAACTTCATAAACTTGAATTAGCCAAAGCTGCAGTAAATGAGGGATTGCGAGTAGGCTTAAATACTAAATTTTATGTCGAAACGGGGGATTTATATACCTTAATGGGGCAAATTTATTATCGAAATTCTGACCTCAGGAAAGCATTAATTTATTATAAAAAGGCACTTGAAGTCTTTAACAAATCCTCAAATAGTAAAGAATATAAGATTGGGTTGTATTTGTACATAGCATTTGTTTTTACGGATATGGGTGATTATAAAGAGTCTATTAAATACATAGATTTTTCTAATGAAATTTTGGAAACCCCAAACAATAATTTAGAAAAAGCATCAGCCCTCATCAAACTAAAATCTTATGAAGAAGCACTAAAAGTACTTAACCGAAACAAAAAGCTTGATTTCCCCAGAACACAATTAACTGATAATTATAATGCCTCTTTAATTGCGGAAGTTTATTATAATTTAAAAAAATATTCCTTGGCAATTAAAGAGTTAGAAGTAATCTTAAAAAAAGAGAATCTATTTGATGTAAAAATTAAAGCTATCAATTTATTAGCTAATTGCTATTTTAAACAAAAGAATCTCTCAAAAGCGAAACAATGGAACGATAAGGCATTAATAATGGCGGATTCTTCTAAAATTCTCGATAAGGCAAGAGAAAGTATTTTTTGTTTAAAATCAGAAATAGATGAAGCCAGAGGGGATTTTCGCTCTTCACTACTTTATTTAAAAAAATATTATCAGTTAAAGACAGAAAATAATACCAAAAATACAGAAGACAAAATTCACCAATACCAAATTGATTTTCAGGTAGCCGAAAAAGATAATAACATTAAAAATCTTCAGATACAGGAATTAAAGAAAAGTTCACAATTAAAAAAGCAAAGTAATTATCTGATAGCAGGTGCGTTGTTTCTGTTGGTAGCTCTAAGTTTTGTTTTATTTTTTCTATGGTTAAACAAATCTATAAAGCGACAGAAACAGATTATTGAAAATAATAATATTGACCTCATTACTGAGCGGTACGATAATTGTTAATGGCACAAAAGAGGAGTGAATAAGTAATTTTGTAAAATATCGACGAAAATATTTACAGCCATTACAACA
>JAYVIV010000191.1:0-3482 GCA_043769985.1 Arcicella sp. | reverse complement strand
CTCTCCCAAATTTAATTGAATACCAGTAGCCGAATCTACCAAAACATTATCATTATTAAAGAAAACATATTTACCTATTTGAGAATGTACACTTATTGCTTTTAAACTTGGCATTACTAACCAGCACGATTGCACACCTGCAAAGAAGTATCGCTCAAATTTGAGTAATATTTCATCATTTGATTGAGTTGGTGAAACAATTTCGATAGCAGTTAAAGGCATTTTATCAAACGTTATTGAATCATGCGAAAAATCTACAGTCATCTTTTTATAAATTGAAATGTCAGGCACACAATTAGGTCTTTGTGGCATTTCAAGCGTTAATTCAGGGAGGAAAGTAAATTGCTTTCGGTAATTAATATTCAATTCAGTAACAAGATTATTCTGAATATATGAGTGGTTAAGGCTTGGCATGGGTTTTCCTCTTTCGGATTCATAGGCAGTCATTTCTCTTTCTGCCCAATTTTCTACTAATAGTTCCATATTGTTAATTTTTCCCAAATATACATAAAAAATAAGGTCATGTTACAAAATTATCTAAAAATCGCCCTTCGGAATCTTGTCAAAAACAAGGTATATTCTTTCATTAATATTGCTGGTTTGGCAGTCGGTATGGCGGTGGCAATGCTGATTGGTCTGTGGATGATTGATGAGCTTTCTGCCAATAAACATCACAAGAATTACGACTCCATTTATCAAGTAATGATGCACCAATCTTTTGATGGACATCGTGGTTCACAAACCGCTCTTCCCTACCCGATGGGTGAAGAATTACACACTAAATACCCTAATTTTAAGGCAGTTGCGATGTGTGATTGGGGAAGTGGGCATTCCTTAGTCATGGGCAATCAGAAGTTTAATAAATTTGGACATTACTTTGGTGAGCAAGGTGTTGATTTGTTCTCATTGAACATCTTAAAAGGAGATAAAAATCCTTTAAAAGACCCTTACTCAATCGTTTTAACGGATGAATTGGCGACAACAATATTTGGCAATCAAAACCCGATTGGAAAGGTTTTGAAAATAGATAATACTGTTGATTTGAAAGTGACTGCCATTGTGGCAAAACAACCCAAAAACGCCACTTTACAATTTGATTATTTGTTACCGTGGAACTTACAAATTAAGTTATTGGATTACATTAAAAACCAACGAGATGCGTGGGGAAATAACTCATTTCAAGTGTACGTACAATTGAAGGAAGGTGTCAGTCCTGAGAAAACGAATGCTAATATTAAAAACGTTGTATTGAATCATTCCAAAGACGATAAGTTGATGCAAACGAGTATTAAACCAGAAGTTTTCTTGCATCCAATGGCTAAATGGAGGCTTTTTGGCGAATTTACGGATGGCGTAAATACGGGAGGTTTTATCAAATATGTGAAACTATTTGGCATTTTTGGCTTGATAGTTTTATTGATTGCTTGTATCAATTTTATGAATTTAAGTACGGCTCGTTCTGAAAAAAGGGCGAAAGAAGTGGGCGTTCGCAAAGCAATGGGTTCTGGTCGGAAGGAGTTAATTGGGCAATTTTTGAGTGAATCTTTGGTAATTTCATTTATTGCTTTGGCGTTTGCTTTAATCATCGTCGAATTGGTCTTGCCTGCCTTCAATACGCTTACTCAAAAAGAGGTTTCATTGGAATTAGCCAATCCTCTTTTTTGGGGTATTATGTTGATTTTCACCATATTCACGGGACTTTTGGCGGGTAGCTATCCTGCCCTTTATTTGTCTTCTTTCAACCCTGTGAGAGTGTTGAAAGGTACAATTCGGGTTGGCAAAAGTGCTTCGTTCCCTCGTCAGGTTTTAGTAGTTTTACAATTTTCATTTTCAATTGCCTTGATGATTGGAACGGTGATTATTTACCAACAAATCCAACACGGTAAAAATCGCCCGATTGGTTTTGATAGTAAGGGACTGATTTCAGTATTTAGTTCATCCGATTTAGTCAAAAATTTCGACCCTATTCGTACTGAATTATTGGCTACGGGTGCTATTTCATCCATTTGTAAGTCTTCATGTCCGCCTTATCAAACGTGGAGTAATAATGGTGGTTGGGAGTGGAAAGGTTCAAAGCCAGAAGATAAATCGGCTTTATTTAATACGATTGCCTCTGATTATGATTACATCAAAACGGTAGGGATAAGACTGAAAGCTGGGCGAGATTTTTCACGAAATTTTGCTTCGGATTCTGCGGGAGTAATCCTTAACGAAGCTGCTGTGAAAAGAATGGGACTCAAAAATCCTGTGGGTGAATTATTGAAATGGAATGGAGAGACTCGTAGAGTAGTTGGCGTTGTGCCAGATATGCAAATGGATTCACCTTTTGAAGTGATTCGTCCTACTACCATCATTTTTTCTAAAACATGGGTAAATCTAATTTGTGTCAGAATGAATCCCAATGTTTCAGCCTCGGCAGCTATCAAAAAAATGACTCCAATTTTTGATAAATATAACCCTGGTTTTCCTTTTGATTATCAGTTTACGGATGAGCAATACGCTAAGAAATTTAATTATTTAGAACTCATCGGAAACCTTTCGTTGGCAGTTGCATTCTTAGCCATTTTTATTTCGTGTTTGGGTTTATTTGGTTTGGCATCTTTCATGGCTGAACAACGCACAAAGGAGATTGGCGTTCGGAAAGTTTTGGGGGCTACGGTCTTAAATATTACCACTTTATTGTCAAAAGATTTCTTAAAATTAGTAATAATCTCCATCGTAATTGCTTCACCGATTGCTTATTTTGCGATGAAAAGTTGGTTGCAGGATTATGAGTATCGGATAGAAATTGGAGCGGGCGTTTTTGTGTTGGTGATGGTGGTTGCGATTGTAATTGCCTTATCAACAGTGAGTTATCAGGCAATTAAAGCAGGATTGGCAAATCCTGTTAAATCTTTGCGGACGGAATAGATTGAGGAAGTATGGAGTTAGGAGGAAAGGAAGAAAAGAATTGAAAAGCCTGTAAGAGTAATCTTTTACAGGCTTTTCCTGTTCAAAAATGTTAAGCCAAAATCAGAAGCCTATTCTGTTGATTATCTTCATATTAGCAAAATAAACGGCATGAAACATGATTCAAAATTGCTTTAAAATAGCGTTTCGGAGTTAAATTTTGAAATTTTATTGGGATGAGAATTTTCGTTATTAACTACTTTGTTATTAAGCCATTAAAATAGCAATGGCAAATCCTATGAAAAGATTACTATATGAATTGAAAATTAGTGACATTGAAAATCACTTGTGGGACAGCATCACTTTAAACGAGGCTGTTCGTTTTTTTGAATTATTTAGTTCAGATACAAAGAACTGGCATGACTTTCTCAATGGTTAACTTTAGATGAATCCTTAAGATATATTTTACATCCAAAAATTATCACCAAATATACTTTAGGAACTGAAATTAAATAACTTATCCATCTCTACTCGTCCTTTTTGAATGATTTTTCGTTACTAAAATCCTCATTTAGCGATGCTAAATTGCGGTT
>JAYVIV010000190.1:0-6600 GCA_043769985.1 Arcicella sp. | reverse complement strand
TTCAATGCCTTTACAGATAGAACAATTAAAGAAATTTGGGGTATCAGAAAGAATCGTAAGTTTTGTTTTACCCTTGGGATATTCTTTCAATTTAGACGGCTCAATGATGTATATGACCTTTGCCGTTGGTTTTATTGCTCAGGCTTACGGTATTGATTTGAGTATCGGGCAACAAGTAACAATGATGTTTACGCTTTTGATTACCAGCAAAGGAATTGCAGGCGTGCCACGGGCATCATTAGTAGTAATTGCGGGAACAATGTCGATGTTTAATTTACCCGCCGAAGGACTAATCTTACTTTTCGCTGTTGATTGGCTGTTGGATATGGGACGTTCGGCAACTTCGGTGGCGGGAAATGCAGTGGCTACGGTTGTGGTTGCCAAATGGGAAGGAGAATTAACTGAGAGCGTGTAAGTACAACATTTAGCATTTTAAAAAATATTCTTATATCACAAAATGACATATTTAGAACCTGCTCCGATTAAGGACAAGGAAAATCCCTTAGAATCCATGATGCAACGCTTTGATAAGGCTGTTGAACTCTTGGGCATTTCAGAAGAAATGTATTATATTTTGAAAGTTCCCGCTCGTCAAGTAACGGTTGGACTTCCCATCACGATGGACAATGGTTCTATCAAAGTTTTTGAAGGACACCGAGTTTTGCATTCCAATATCTTAGGGCCTGGCAAAGGTGGCATTCGATTCGACCCAGATGTAAATTTGGATGAAGTTCGGGCATTAGCCGCTTGGATGACTTGGAAATGTGCTGTTGTGGATATCCCTTACGGAGGTGCAAAAGGCGGAATTGCTTGTAACCCACGGGAAATGTCGGCGGGAGAAATGGAACGTTTGATGCGTGCCTATACGGTTTCAATGTTAGATGTTTTTGGTCCTGACAAAGACATTCCAGCCCCTGATATGGGAACGGGTCCCCGTGAAATGGCTTGGTTGATGGATGAATATTCAAAGGCAAAAGGAATGACCGTGAATGCGGTTGTGACGGGTAAGCCTTTAGTTTTGGGTGGTTCATTAGGACGTACCGAAGCAACGGGTCGTGGAGTAATGACTACGGCTTTGGCAGGGATGGATAAATTGAAAATTAATCCCTATAAATCAACCGCAGCCGTGCAAGGATTTGGGAATGTAGGCTCACACGCTGCCGCCCTTCTGCACGAGCGTGGTGTGATGATAAAAGCTATTTCTGATATTTCAGGGGCATATTATAACGAAAAAGGTATTGATATTGAAGGGGCAATGAAGTTTAGAGAAATTAATAATGGTACGCTTGAAAACTTTCCAGGGGCAGAGAAAATATCCAATGAAGAATTATTAATGCTTGATGTGGATGTATTAGTTCCAGCGGCAAAAGAAGATGTTATCAACAATGAAAATGCACCCTATATTCAAGCAAAAATGATTGTGGAAGGGGCAAATGGACCAACATCGGCTTCGGCAGATGATATTATTAACGACAAAGGGATTTTGGTTGTACCCGATATTTTAGCAAATGCAGGAGGCGTAACGGTTTCTTATTTTGAGTGGGTACAAAACAGGATTGGCTATAAATGGACGTTAGACAGAGTAAATCGTCGTTCGGATAGAATTATGAAAGATGCTTTTGACAAGGTATTTTTAACTTCCCAACAATACAAAGTTCCGATGCGAATTGCAGCTTATATGGTGGCAATCAAGAAGGTTTCGGATACGTATAAATTTAGAGGAGGGTATTGATAATTATTGCCATTGATTCGTTGAAAGATTCTTAAATCCATAATAAATGAGAAGAAGTTTCACATTGTTTTGACTTCGATAATTTATGAATAACTGAGCCGTTTATTCTCTCAAAAAGGTATATTTGTATTCATAAATAAACGCAACAGAATTATGAAAACATATCTTATTATAGGGTTTTGCTTGATAGGTATTTCAGCCTTCTCACAACAGAATATTCAAAAGACAATCCAGACCCAATTAATCATGGCTGAGAATGGTTCAACCGTTGATTTGGATGAAGGAACCTTCAGTTTTACGAGTAGCCTTTCGATGGAGGATAAGAAAAATATCATTATACGAGGTAAAGGAATGGACAAAACAATTCTGAGTTTTAAAGGGCAAACCGAAGGAGCAGAAGGCTTGAGAGTTTCTAACGGTGAAAATATTACCATCGAAAATATGACACTCCAAGATTCAAAGGGAGATTTAATAAAAACGATGAATGTGAAAGGAATCACTTTCAGAAATGTGAAAGTGGAATGGACAGGTACGCCCTCGGAGAAAAATGGGGGTTATGGTTTGTACCCTGTTCAATGTCAGGATGTTATGATTGATAATTGTGTTGCCATTGGAGCATCGGATGCAGGGATTTATGTAGGGCAATCAAAAAACATTGAAGTAAAAAACTCAAAAGCCTATCATAATGTGGCGGGCATTGAAATTGAAAATTCTCTGTATGCAAGCGTACATGACTGTGAGGCTTATGAGAATACTGGCGGGGTTTTGGTCTTTGATTTACCCGATTTAATTCAGAAAAAAGGTGGATTTTGCAAAGTTTTTAATAACCATATTCACGATAATAATTTCCCTAATTTTGCTCCAAAAGGGAATATCGTAGCAAGTGTACCAGACGGAACGGGGATTCTTTTGCTGGCAGCCAATAATGTCGAAATTTTTGAGAATAAAATCATCAATAATAAAAGCATCGGCACGGGAATTATTAGTTATTATATGACGGAAAAACCCAATACCGACAAAGAGTATTATCCTTATCCAAATGCCATCAGTATTCACGATAATGACTATCAGCGTGAGAATGTTCGCCCAACTGGAAAAGGCAGAATGGGATTGATGTTTCGGTTTAAATTGAAGTTTGGGAAAGACGTTCCTCACATTATTTACGATGGAATAATTGACCCACAAACGCTTGACGCACAGGGAAATACCTTACCTGATAAGAAAATTTGTATTAGAAATAATAAAAATCAAAGTTTTGTAAACATTGACGCTGAACATGATTTTAAGGGTATATCAAGGGATTTAAGTAAGTATGATTGCACGCTTGAACCGATTAAATTGGTTAGAAATGAAAAGTAAAATTAAGAGCCTCACCCCCCAGCCCCCTCTCCCATTGAGAGGGGGAGTTATTCGTCCGACTGCCCCCCCTCTCAATGGGAGAGGGGGTTGGGGGGTGAGGCTTGTTTTGTTCATATCCTTACTAATCTTCTCTTTTAATTCCCTCCATCTCTCTGAAAATCAAGCCACTGCCCCAAAAATAAATCTCTCAGAATACGGTTTTTTTAAGGGAAATATGGCAGAACAAAAACCAGTTCAAGGTATTGTTCCATATACATTAAATACACCTTTATTTTCTGATTATGCCGAGAAATTGAGGTTCGTAAAAATCCCTGAAGGTAAAACCGTTGCTTATAATTCAACTGAAGTTTTAGATTTTCCCGTTGGCACAACCATCATCAAAACCTTTTATTATCCCAACGATTTTAGAGATATTTCCAAAGGCAGACGATTGATGGAAACTCGTTTATTAATCCACGAAGAAAGTGGTTGGAAAGCCTTGGAATACGTCTGGAATGATGAACAAACAGAGGCAGTTTTGGAAGTTGCGGGTGATACAAAAGAAGTGAGTTATGTCTATTTGGATGGTAAAAAACGTACGCAACAATATTCAATGCCAAATCTGAATCAGTGTAAAGGTTGTCATAATCGTTCGGAAGTAATGACTCCGATTGGTCCTTCGGCAAGGCAATTAAATGGAGATTTTGGTTACGAAAGCGGTACTGAAAATCAATTAGTTCACCTGCAAAAATTGGGTTTACTGAAAAATATGCCAGATTTGAAGGATTGCTCCAAATTGGCAGTTTGGAATAAACCCGAAACAGGAACTTTGGAAGAACGATCAAGGGCGTGGTTAGATATTAATTGTGCTCATTGTCATAATCCCAAAGGACCAGCCATGACTTCGGGCTTGAATTTGAGTATTCACGAAAGCAATCCAACGGCTTTAGGATTCGACAAAACGCCCGTGGCGGCGGGACGAGGTTCGGGTAATCGAGATTATGACATCGTGCGGGGAAATCCCGATAAATCAATCCTCATTTACAGAATGGAATCTACCGACCCAGGAATCATGATGCCAGAGGTGGGGCGGAAAACTACGCATAAAGAAGGCGTAGCGTTAGTTCGGGAATGGATTAAGTCTTTGAAGTAAAATCTTATCCTATCAAAAACAAGGGGGAATCCTATCACAGTGATAGGGTTCCCCCTTGTTTTTGATAGGATAAAAAAACAAATCCCTAAAATTTTTCAACCCAAACAATCCAACTATACCATGTTTCTCGTAGATGTATTTGAAAGTAAATTAAACAACAACAATCATAAAATACGGCAAATTTCTGCTACTGAGCCGTAATTAAATGATTTATTTACCCATTTATTAAACGATTATAACATTGGGTGTGGAGAGAAAAGATGGATAAAAGGAGGGAGTGTATATTGATGAAAATTGAACGACTTTAAGGTAATGCAGAGCTTTAACGAAACTATTTTACTAAAAATATCATCTTACTTACCCTCATCGTCGAAATATTTTCTCCACGCCTCATAGACAGGTGTGGTTTAATAATGGGTAATATACAAAGGGCTTTCCAGCTTGCGAGAGTCCTTTGTTTTCAAAACATTCAGTAATTTACTCTCAAAATTCCATTATCTTTATTAAGCCCTTTAATAAGAATGTATTTAGATGTAAATTTGGTTAAACTTATGAAACTGTTTTTTGTTATTTAAAACAGTAGATTATCTTAAACCTTATTTCAAATTCACCAATACATTCACGAGAGAAAACACTCATGTCTAAACGTAAAACAATCATAGCTGAAGAAGCCTTGGTGTCATTGCTGCAAAGCAAAGATGAAAGAGGATTCTCCATCCTGTATGACAATTACTCATCGGCACTTTACGGCGTTGTTCTGAAAATAGTACGTTCAGAAGAAATTGCTGCCGATGTCATGCAAGATGCCTTTGTCAAGATTTGGAAGAATATAGAAGCCTATAATCGAACCAAAGGAACATTATTTACTTGGATTCTTAACGTGGCACGCAATACTGCCATTGATAGGATCCGTTCGCAAGAATTTCAGAATTCACAGCGAAATCAAGACCTTGACACGAGTATAAACTTTATTGATAATCAGGAAAGTAGTCAATTTGATATTGACGCAATCGGAATTAAGAAAGTAGTTGAAAACCTTCGCCCAGAATACCAGCAGATGATAGAGTTACTCTATTTTCAGGGTTACACACAGGCAGAGGTCGCAGATGAATTTGGAATTCCATTAGGCACGGTGAAGACCCGTGTGAAAGCCGCCATCGTACAGTTAAGACAATATTTTGTAGAATTTGGAATGGTTTTTCTTTTAGGATTTTTAGCCACAATTATATGAACACGAAAGAATATATAGAATCAGGAATCATAGAAAGCTACGTGCTGGGCTTAGCCACCGTCGGGGAGTCGGCAGAGGTGGAGAGATTATCATTGGAATACCCCGAAATACAAGCGGAAATAGAATCGGTTAGCAATACAATTGAAAATTACGCTTTGCAATATGAAAAAGAACCACCAGTATTTTTGAAAGATAAAATCATGGCACAACTTTTCAGCGAACCAATTTCAGCAGATCGTTTTCAAGCCGCAGTACACGGAGGGCAATCAACAGTAGCAAATGAGCAATTAGCGGGGGATAGCGGGCAGTTGGCAGTTAACAGTGAGCAGTCGGGCGGCGAACCGCTATCAGTAAACAGTAAACAGATTGATGAAAACCCTCGTGAGATTGTTAGTTTAAGCGGTGCATCAGCTCCGCAGCGGTCAATATTCAGAATGGCAGCCTCTTGGGTTTTGTTGGCTTTGAGTATTGGAGGAAATATCTGGTTTTTCAAAAATTGGAAGAATTCAGAGGAAAAATTAGTGGCTATTGAAACCCAAAATCAGGTGCTTGCCCAAGAAGGAAAAGCCTTGAAAGCGAGTTATCAAGAGGAGGTTGCGATTTTGCAAAATCCTAATAATAAGGTAATTACCTTAGCTGGGCAACCAGATTTTCCAACTGCAAAGGCTTTAGTTTATTTTGATAGAAATAAAAAAGAAGTTTACCTTTCAGCCATGAAATTGCCAAAAGCTCCAACGGGTAAGCAATATCAATTGTGGGCTTTTGTGAATGGGAAACCCGTAAATGCAGGATTAATTGATGATAACGGGAATATCCTCAAAATGAAATCATTTGATAAAGTTGAAGCTTTTGCCATATCTTTGGAAGTGACTGGAGGAAGTACCACAGAAGCAGGGCCAAAAGGAGCAGTTTACGTGGTAGGTGCGGTTTAGATTTCGAAGCGAATTTCTTGAATACTTAGCTAAGGAACGTGTAAACAATAAGTTATAACGGTTTCTAAGTTTCTTTTGCTAATATTTTGATGGTATTTTTCGGTAAATAGCTATGCTATTCCCCTCAAAATGCCATCAAACTATCAACAAAATAATTCATAACAACCATTACAACTTATTATTTACCCATCCCTAAGAAATTATTTTTGGGGAA
>JAYVIV010000189.1:0-11913 GCA_043769985.1 Arcicella sp. | reverse complement strand
GTCCTGATTTTTGAACCGTCTGCAAAATATACATACTGACCATCAAAATCACTTACTCGACAATTTAACATTACGTTTACCCCTAATTGTTCAAGATATTCCTTAGATTTCATTTGAGCATTTTTGGACATTGGCCCCAACAATTCAGCCCCCGATTCAACGATGTAAATTTGCATTAAATCAAAGTTCAATTCGGGATAATCTTTTGGTAAAACGTGCTTTTTCATTTCCGCCAATGTTCCTGAAAGTTCAACACCCGTTGGACCTCCACCCACAACAACTATATTCAATAACCCAGTCCTATCTTCTTCATTATCAGATACTAATGCTTTTTCAAAATTTTCTAATAGTCTATTTCTAAGACCAAGAGCCTCTCCTACTGACTTCATCGGTAAGGCTTTTTCTGCAATATTTTGATTACCGAAAAAGTTGGTATCAGCTCCAATTGCCATCACTAAAAAATCGTAAGAAATTCCGCCCAAATCGGTTTCAATCGTATTATTTTCGGAAATAATTTTTGTGACCGATGCTACCCTCACGTGGATATTTGGGTAATTATGAAATGCCAAACGAAGGGGAAATGAAATGGCAGAAGGCTCAATTCCCGCAGTGGCTACTTGATAAAAAAGTGGTTGAAATTGATGATAATTATTTTTATCAATTAAAACGACTTGAAAATCTTCATTACCTGCAAGGCTCTGGGCGAGTTGCAAACCACCGAAACCCGCTCCGATGACGATAACTCTTTTTTGATTGGTTTGGGGAATATTTAGAGGCATAATTTTATTTTTCAGCACAAATTTGATTGGGGAATTTCCAGCTTTTGGCGGTTACTTTTTCGTAATAACGTTCATACAAAGGTAAGATTTTTTCAATATCAAATTGTTTGGCTTGTTCAAGGGCATTATGTTTAAATTGAGCTAATTCTTCTTCGTTTTCTAAGAGTGAAATAGCGTTTTTTGCCATATCGTCCACATCGCCAATTTTGGAAACATAGCCCGTTACTCCGTGAATATTTACTTCCGTAATTCCTCCTGCATCGGATGAAATAATTGGCACTTCACACGCCATAGCTTCCAAAGCGGCGAGTCCAAAACTTTCTTTTTCGGAAGTTAATAAAAATAAATCTGCTAAAGATAAAACTTCTTCAATCACATCCAATTTACCCAAGAATCTAACATCATTCTGAACACCCAATTCACGACAAAGCATTTCAATATTTGTGCGTTCTGGTCCATCACCCACTAAAAGTAACTTGCTGGGTATCTGTTTATTGACTCTGTAAAAAACTTGTACAATATCCTCAATACGTTTTACTTTTCTAAAATTGGAAGTGTGCATTAATAGTCTTTCTCCGTTGGGGCAAATAGCAATTTTGAAATGGTCTTTTCGTAATTTCTTGAAGCGTTCCAAATCAATAAAATTAGGAATTACCTCAATATGATTCACGATTTCAAACTCCGCATAAGTATCATTCTTTAGGCTTTCAGATACCGCCGTTACCCCATCAGATTCATTGATTGAAAACGTTACGACGGGTTCAAAAGAAGGGTCTTTACCAACGAGGGTAATGTCCGTTCCGTGCAAGGTGGTGATGAAAGGAATATGAATGCCCTTTGATTTCAAAATTTGCTTTGCCAAGTAGGCCGCCGAGGCATGTGGAATGGCATAATGCACGTGAAGCAAATCAAGCCTTTCATTTGAGACAACATCAACAATTTTACTCGCCAAAGCTGATTCATAAGGTAAATATTGAAAGAGTGGATATGACGAAATGCTGACTTCGTGATAATTGATATTTTCGTTAAAAAAATCCAATCTCGAAGGCTGAGAATATGTAATAAAATGCACTTGATGACCTACTTTTGCGAGGGCTTTTCCTAATTCGGTGGCTACTACACCACTACCGCCGTAGGTTGGATAACATACAATTCCGATTTTCATTAAAAACAATTTTGAATGAGTGAGTAATATAATACGAGGCAAATTCCCTAATCCCCAATTCCCTAATCCCCAATCCCTAATACACAAAGAACAAAGAAAAACTAAAAATGTCTCACAGAATAGGATTATTTCTTTTTTGGGGGGATAAAAAGAGATAATTTTGGGTTTAGGTAATTAGGGATTGGGTAATTAGGGATTAGGTAATTCGACATTAGTTTTTCGTTTCCTAATCCCTAATTACCTAATCCCTAATCCCTAATTACCCAACATGAAACCAAACCGTAAAGTCACATACCTCCAAGCCTTACAAGGATTTAGCCGATTGATTCGTTGGCAGAATTTGGCCATTATTGTATTTACGCAATATTTTACCCGATTTTTTTTAATTGGTGGTAAAGACTTGTCCTTCAGTTATTTAGCAGAAATTATTACTGAAAGAGAACTGTTTTATATTTCTCTCACAACGGTTCTGATTGCCGCTTCTGGTTATATCATCAACGATTATTATGACATCAAAATTGACTTGGTAAATAAACCCGAAAGAGTTGTTATTGGGCGATATATCAAAAGACGTTGGGCATTGGCAATTCATCAAGTCTTTAATGGGTCAGGGATTCTTTTGGGGCTTTTGGTGAGTAAAAAAGTGGCTCTGGTGAATTTAGCGGCGGTTTTTTGTTTATGGTTATACGCTAACCAATTAAAAAGATTAGCCTTTTGGGGAAATCTAATGGTGGCAATTCTGACGGGTTTTTCACTTTTGGTACTGGCTGTTTATTATCCAGGACATCAAAGTGAAGTCTGGATTTATGCCATATTTTCGTTTTTTATTACCCTCATTCGTGAAATAATTAAAGACATGGAAGACGTAAAAGGCGATGAAAGACACGGCTGCCGAACACTGCCCATCATCTGGGGAATTGCCCGCACGAAGTTATTGGTTTACGTATTGATTGCCTCTTTTATCATCACGCTTTTCATCTTAGCAACGCAATTACCAACCGACCGAGTGGCGTATATTTTCTTACTTATGATGTTGCCCGTGGGTTTCATAACCTACAAATTAGTTTACGCCGACAAACCCCAAGACTTTGCTTTTTTGAGTGATGCTTGTAAGATGATTATGTTGTTGGGGGTTTTGACAATGATGGGGGTTTAGGGGAAAGTTAAATTCTCTTCACTTTTTCGTATATTTGTAGTAAATCAAAAAAGGAAATGGAAAGAAAAATGTCAATGGTATCTAAGCAAATTAGCCTAAAAGATACCAATCAAGAGAGATATGACTTAGAATATTGGTTATCAAAAACTCCCCAAGAAAGGTTGCAAACGGTTACATTATTGATACGTCAAAATATGCCTGTTGGTCAAAAAATGGATAGAACTTTCAGTACTAAACGCCAAATGAAATGACGCTTGACCCTGATTTTGAAGATTTTATTAAATTGCTCAATCAACATGAAGTTGAGTATATGATAATTGGCGGTTATGCAATGGCTTTTCATGGCAGACCTCGCTACACAGGAGATTTGGATATTTGGATTAATATTTCAGAATCCAATGCACAAAAAATGCTTTTAGTCATAGATGAGTTTGGATTCTCTTCACTCAATTTTGAAAAGGAAGATTTTTTGAGAGAAAATTTAATTAATCAAATCGGTTATCCTCCTTTACGAATTGATATTTTAACCAGTATCGACGGCATAAATTTCGGCGATGCTTATCCACAAAAACAAATAATTATTATAGAAGATTTCTCAGCAAATTATATCGGTTTAAGCGATTTGATTCAAAATAAAAATGCAAGTGGTCGGCAACAGGATTTGGTAGATGTAAAAACTTTACAAAAAAGTAAGAGAAAGTAATCAATTTTAGAAGTGAGGATACGACTTTTTTAAATTCTTATTTTAATATAATGTTACTCATCCATCAATGACAAACTTAGACAACATAGACCTCCATATCTTAAAGTTCCTTCAAGAAGATGCTTTGATGACCAATAAGGAAATTGCTTCACGCTTGAATATGACCACCACCCCAATTCATGAACGCATCAAACGTCTTGAACGTGAGGGAGTTATCGAAAAATATACCGCCATTCTCAATAAATCAAAATTAGGAAAAAGTTTGGTTGTTTTGGTGGACGTAACCTTGAAAGAACACGCTGCGGTGTATTTGGAACAGTTTGAGAAGGATGTTTTGTTATTGCCCGAAGTGGTGGAATGCTACTGTATTTCGGGCGGTTCTGATTTTCTATTAAAAGTTCTGATGAAGGATATGGATGAATACAGGCATTTTATTCTGCATAAATTAGCAACACTTCCCAACATTGGCAACGCTCAAAGTCGCTTTGTGGTGAACGAGATTAAAAGCCAAACGCCTGTGCCAATCTCCATTTGAGGAGGAAAGGAAGAAAGGAGGAATGGAGAAAGGGGTAATTAACATCCCTTTCTCCATTCCTCCTTTCTTCCTTATTTCACCATTGGTGGCTCATTCTTTTTTCCACCAAAAACGGAAATATTTAAGTATCTTTTTGGTGCTAAACGAAAGTCAATCAATAACTTATCCATATCTGCCAGTGAGCGATTGATGTTAGAATAAAGCGAATCATCTTTCAGTAATTTACCCATCGAACCTTGCCCCTGTTCAATTCCCAGCATAATTCTCTGTAAACCTTCCAACGAACGTTGTGTGGTGGCAACGGCTTGGCTGATTTTCAAGGAGTTCAATGAATCTGCCATTGAGCTAAATTTGCCAATTAATGGCTTTATGCTCCTTTCAGTTTCAATTAAATTTCCAGAAAGAATTTTCATATTAGAGGTTACACCAGCCAAACTTGTTCTGTTTTCATCAATGGTTGTTCCCAATGTACTACTCAAGGTTGAAATAGTTCTATCGGTATTTTTTATTAAACCGTTCACAGAAGAACCAGTAGCTTCAAAACTTTTGGTGACAACTCTTAACGAAAGTGTCAAAGAATCTAAGTTATGGAGCAATGGAAGAGCTTTTTCCTTAATCAAATCAGAAATACCTGTTTCTCGACCTGCCAAGATTGTTCCTTCATCTACAATAAATTTGGTATTTTTGCCATATTCCAATCTAATCAATTTTCCCCCTAATAATCCATCAGACGATAAAATAGCTTTGGTATCGGTGGGTAAGGACAAATCTTTCCGAATCACGAGTGTAACTTTTACTTTGTTGCCTGGAATAAGTTCAACCGTTTTCACCTGCCCTACTTTCATTCCGCTTAGAGATACTTGATTGGCAGAAGTTAGACCTTCCACGTTATCGTAAATTACTACATATTTATTTTGAGACGAGAAGAAATCCTTTCCTTTCAGAAAGTTGAATCCTAAGTATAGCGTTACGAATGATACAAGGGCAAGCAAACCCAGTTTAGTTTCTTTAGAGATAGTCATGTTTTATTAGGTTGTAGGTCGTAGGTATGAGTTGTGAGGTATTAAATATAAAGTGTGAAATAAATACAGAATAGCAAACCAAAATTCACTAATTATATCTTTTATCCGCTACCTCATACCTCATACCTGAAACCTCATGCCTAAAACCTAATTTTCAATTTCTTCTTTGTATAGTTTAAAAGCCTTGAAAATGGCTTGGGCAACTTCTTCTTTTCCTTCTTCGGAGGCTAAATATTTTTCTTCAGCTTTATTGGTTAAAAATCCTGTTTCAATTAAAACGCTTGGCATGGCTGTTTCCCAAAGTACCAAAAAACCCGCTTGTTTCACACCGTAGCTGGTTCTATTGGTTTGTTTTTTGAATTGACGTTCAACTTTCTGAGCAAATTTTATACTATTCATCATAAAAGTATTCTGATAATTAGCCATCATAATGTGTGCCAAAGGTGAGTTTGGATTAAAACCGTTGTAGGTCTTTTGGTAATCCTTCTCCTGCAAAATTACTGAGTTCTCACGTTTGGCAACATTTAGATTATCGCTCGTCTTGTGTAACCCCATCGTATAAGTTTCCGTTCCAGCAAATTTGGATGATGGATGAGAATTGCAATGAATTGACATGAATAAATCTGCCTTATTCCGATTAGCAAGAGCCGAACGTTCGTCGAGGGTTGGATAAATATCTTTTTTTCGGGTGTAAATCACCTTCACATCAGGAAATTCCTCGGAAATTTTTTGACCCAACGCCAACGTTATTTTCAGAGCAATTTTCGACTCATTATGATTTGCTCCGTGACATCCAGGATCTTTGCCTCCGTGTCCTGCATCCAAAACAACGGTTTTGAGCTTGGTTTTAGCGGAGGTCGGTGGATTTTCTATCGAACTATTGCTCGAATCTTGAAGTGGTGCGAAACTTCCAAATCCACAAATGATAGTAGCTAATATGAAACCTTTAACAAACTTTAACATTATTTTCAATTGGGTACGTTATCTTAAATAAGTAATGGGTTAATTTTGTGGTAGTAACTACCTCACCCCCCCGCCCCCTCTCCATAATGAGAGGGGGAGAAATCGGACGAATACTCCCCCTCTCATTATGGAGAGGGGGGCGGGGGGTGAGGTATATATTCCTTCACAAAGATAAAATTTTAAGACTTCTGAAAAAAGCACTTCACATATTCAGTATCGTAATTAGCTTATTTTTAGGGCTTTTTGTCGTAAATACCTCTCACGCACAGCGTATTTTGGGCGGACAGGTTATTACAAACCCTAAAAATATCATACCAAATATTACAAGAAAAGATACCATCCGAGCCGACAGCCTTACGAAAGCCTTTCCTGACTCTTTAAAAAAGAATAACGATTTACAAACCACCGTAGTGTATTCTGCCACCGATTCCACTATTATGGATACGCAAAGTCAGGTAGTTTATTTGTACGGCGATGCAAAAGTTACTTACGGTGACGTTATTCTTGAAGCCGATTTTATCCAATTGAATTGGGATAAAAACGAAGTCTTTGCCAAAGGTACGAAAGATACCGCAACGAATAAGACCAAGGGCAAACCCGTTTTCAAACAAGGTGGCGAACCTTACGATGCCGATGAGATTAAATATAATTTCAAATCCAGAAAAGCAATTATCAAGGGATTAATCACCAAGCAAGGCGATGCCTACGTGCAAGGAACGAGCGTGAAGAAGGATGATGAGGACAATCTCTACATTAGAAATGCCATTTACACAACCTGTAATCTGGAACATCCTCATTATAATATCCGAGCGTCCAGAATTAAAATGGTGGGTAAAAAGGAAATCGTGTCAGGTCCTTTTCGCTTTGAATTGAACGAAATTCCCCTGCCTATTGGTTTACCTTTTGGGTTCTTTCCCTACAAGCCTCCACAAGAGAATGGGACTTCGGGGATTGTGATGCCAACTTACGGTGACGAACCACTTGGACGTGGTTTTTTCTTGCGTGAAGGTGGATATTATTTTGCAATCAGTGAAAACATTGGTTTGAAATTAACGGGAGAAATTTACTCGAAAGGAAGTTATGGAATCACGGCAAATTCTCAATATATCAAGCGTTATCGTTATGGTGGTAATTTTAATTTAACATTCAGAAATAGTAATGATGGCAAAGAATTCAATCGTCAGAATCGTAATGACTTCGGCATTCAGTGGTCGCACTCACCACAGAGTCGGGGAAATTCGAGTTTTTCGGCATCCGTAAATCTTCAAAGTAATTCAAATGCTCAGTTCAATAGCGTTACTTCAAATAATTATATTTCAACGGCTTTGAACTCCTCTATTCAATATTCAAGAAATTTTGGACAGACGATTCGTACAAGTTTGAGTTTGCAGGCAGACCAAAACACGATTACGAAAGCGGTAAATGTAAACAATAATTTCTCTTTTGGCTTAAATCAATTTCAACCATTTAAGAAGAAAAATGCCGTTGCAGAACGGTTTTTAGACGGTTTTCGCTTGGGATTAGATTTTAATGGATCATTCGGAATTACGAACCAAGTGGCATTGGATAATCGTGCCTATAATAGTTTGCCCTACAATGTGAACCGTCAAAAGGATACACTTGACACTGACCCCACTCGTCCGAGAGTCATTGACCCAAGAGTTGCTGCCAATCAAACTGCCAGTTTAGCCCGTGATGGAGTGATTCCTTTTGATTTTGATAATCTGGGGGAAATATTCAAGAATGCCAATTTCAGAATGACTTATTCCATTCCTTTGGCACTTCCAAATCTTAAATTAGGAAAATATATAAACCTCACCCCTGGCATGAGTCTTTCGGGAAATGTGTATCGCCGTAAGTTCAAATATGAGTTCATTCAACCTGGAGATTCCCGTTTCAAACCTTATAAAAGTGACACTTTAGCCCGAAATGGAGTGGTAAATATTGACTCGACGGGGCAAGGATTTTTCCCAGATTACCAGTATAATTTTTCTGCCAGTATGAATACCCGTTTATATGGAACAATCAACTTTAATAAAGGGCGTTTGCGTGGAATTAGGCACATAATAACTCCATCTATAAGTTTAAATTATACCCCAGATTTCACTGACCCGAGTTATGGATTTTACCAAGAAGTTCAAGTAAGTACAAAAGGAACAGACATAAGAACTATTGAAGGCAGACAAGTTACAGGAACTTTTAGAAGAATTTCAACATTCGACCCTCGACAAACCAATTACGGGAGTCAATCGGGTGGTATAAGTTTTAACCTTTCCAACACCATTGAAGCTAAAGTGAGGTCAAAATCTGATACTGCCGAAAAGGAATTTGAGAAGATTACGCTCTTGGATAATCTTTCGTTATCAACTAATTATAACTTTTTTGCTTCTGAATTTAAATTAGCACCCATTTCATTTTCAGCTACTTCCAGGGTCAAAAAATTTGATATAAATATGAATGGCACGCTCGACCCCTATAAATATGTGCAAGACGGGTCTTCGTTAGTAGGAAGTAGAAGAGATGAATTACAAGCTCCAAGTTTATCTAATTTGGGGTTTTCGATTGGTAAAAGTTTTCAACCTGCACAAGCTAAACAGAAAAAACAACTCCCTCAAAATTCTAATTTACCCAATAATGATTTTCAGCAAGAGCAAGTAAATCAGGTGAATAGGAATATAAATGAATATGTTGATTGGTCGGTGCCGTGGCAATTTCAGTTTAGCTATCAGTATAATTTGAGTAAATTGGGCTTTGCTCCTTCCGTGATTGTAAGTGCTGTAACCTTCAATGGAAGTCTAAAATTGACCGAAAAATGGGATATGAAGTTGCAATCAGGATATGATTTTACGAATAAAGGCGTATCCTTAACCAATATCAGTGTTCACCGAGATTTACACTGTTGGGAGGCTGCCTTTAATTGGACACCCATTGCGAGTGCATTCTACGGAAGACAAAGTAGTTATTCTTTTGATTTAAGAGTGAAATCGGCACTTTTGCAAGAATTAAAATTGTCTCGTAGAAGAACTTCTTATGATAGAGCTGGGTTTTAAACAAGCCTCATTCCGAAGAAAGATTCATTAATCGAATCCCTTTATTATAGATAACTAATTAGCAATCAATATTTTATTATAAATTTAATCCCCGAATATGCTTGAATTTGGCATATTTCGGGGATTTTTTATTTATTGAAAAACGATAAGTACACTGTTTAGGAACGTGTAAACAATAAGTTATTTCTACTTTCGAGAAGTTCCCCAATCTAAGATTTTAGGGTGGAAATTATCAAAAACTTATCAAACGTAACCTGTTAAGAAACAACCATTAAATTGCACCCACGAATATCTGAATTATCAAATCTACCCAATATTCTGAATCGTGCCTTTGTCCCCACAGACGAATCCGCCGTTGTCTGTGTCTCCACAGACGACTCACCCCAACTTCCCAAGTCCTTCGTTTCGATAAAACAACACGAATCCACATTGGCAAGGTCAATAACGTTGATACCTCCCGACCGTGAATTTGTGATATAGTGAAATGGGTCGTTTACATCCCTCAACATTATTTTCATGGAAACTGGCAACTCAAAAACACCTTCGCCTTTTGAATATCCTTGCGAAAGTAGTTCTGTCATTCCATACTCAGAATGGATGGTTTTTACGTTAAAAGTCTTGGTTAATATCTCGTGTACTTCTTCACGGAGGAGTTCTTTTCTTCGTCCTTTCATACCACCCGTTTCCATAACTATCAGATTATCAACATTTTGCAAAAAGGACAAATCAACAGGAACGCCTGCCGCCCCTGATTCGGCAAAATCTAATAAAGCGAAGGTAACACCAATAAGTAAAATGTTCAATGCTTGATGTTCGACATTCGATGTTCGATTTTTCCCGTCTTCCATCTCCTGCCTCCTGCCTCCTGCCAAAGCCTTTGCCAGTGCTTCATAATCATCTAAATAGAAACCAGAATTTGGGTTACCACTTTTTTTAATGAAATGCTCAACCATGTAAACTAAAGATGAATTTGTTCGTTCAAGATAAGAAGGGAGCAAGGCAAATATTTGAAAATCAGTTAGTTTACCATAAAATCTTTCAAATATTTGTTCCGCAATTTGCAAATACAATTCGGGGTCTTGAACGTGATGTTGGGAGGTATTTTGCCCTGTTGTTCCGCTACTTTCAAAAGTTACTTTTGTTTTATCATTGCCCGAAATGACAGTCTGGGTTTTGAAAAATTCTATGGGTAGAAATGGAATTTTTTCAATTTTATCAATGGTATCTACTTGGATACGAAGGCATTGGAGATATTTTTTATACACTAAATTATGTTCAGCTTGGTATCGAAAAATCTCCAAAGCCAAAGCATCGAAGTTATCTGGAATCAATTGTAAAACTTTTTGCTTGAGTATTTGTGCTTGTTGCATGAAGATTATGGAAAAACAGTAGGCAGTAAACAGTAGGCAGTCATTAAATCAAAAGTATAACTTACTGAAAATAAGGATATTAAATCAAATATTTATAACTGCAAACTGCAAACTGATTTTTACTGCATACTTATTACCACAAAATTACGCCAAATCATTAACTTTACAGATGTTTAAAACAACAACCTATCACCCAATTTCGTTTATTATTTATGAAAAATAAGATTTTACTCATAGCATTTCTTGCAATTTTCGTTCTCTCGTGCGTGGGAGAGCCTGACTATAGTTTCACACCCGAAATCGGATTCAATAGTATCAAAATTATTACGACATCATCTCCTGATATTTTGGGAAATGTTTCCAAAAGAGATTCCGTAGTAATTTCGGTGGATTTCAAGGATGGCGACGGTGATTTGGGGTTTTCGGAGGAAGATTATAAAGCATTAATTAGGCGTACAGGCGACAGCATAAGAACCATTGATGTGAATATATTTGTGTCTAAGAACGGCAAATTTATAAAAAGCAATCCCGCCGAAAAAATTGGGGGAAATTTGAAAGGTTTTCGGTTTAAGCAAGGTTCAAAAGCGGGTGCTATTGAGGGTGTAATTGACTATTCAACGAGTTTTGGCTATACTAATTTTAATAAAATCCCTGGTTTAACTGGCAAGTCAGATACGGTAAAATTCTCAGTACAAATCATGGATAGAGCCTTGAACAAAAGTAATATAACGGAATCAAGTCCGATTGTGCTTTATAAGAAATAGGAATAACCTTTCCGTCAAATAAATAACCTACGTTTTCACGTGGGTTATTTTTGTTTTATACCATTTACTAAAATATCCTTTTTAAAATTACAAACCATTTTTTTTATTAACATCTTTAGTATGTAAATGCTTAATATACTGATAGATAATTATGAAAAAACTCATTTTTGGGCTATTGATTCTCTTAAGTTTACCCTTTTATGCACAGGAAATTATTCTTTCAAACGAGCCTGATCAAATACCTGTGAGGTATAATCGTTTAGTATTTGAGGACATAGGTACCTGTACGTAATTAGTTTCAACGAAACCTATAAGGTTTTAAAAACCTTATAGGTTTGATTATCAGAATTTTACGAATAAATACTGCACTTTTAAATAGTTAAAACTAATATGGTACAAGTACTTA
>JAYVIV010000188.1:0-4895 GCA_043769985.1 Arcicella sp. | reverse complement strand
GGTATTTTTTGGGGCCACCCGTGCCACGGTAACGGCGGCCACCGTTACCAGTGTCACGGTGAACGTACCTACAGGTGCTACTTACGCCCCAATTACACTGTTAAACACAGCCACCCGTTTAGCGGGGTACAGTTTACGTAATTTTACGCCCACTTACAGCCCTGCAAAAACCGCCATTACTGCCACCGATTTTCAAGCCAAGCAAGATTTTACCCCGGGAATAAATCCGCAATCAGTTGCTGTGGGCGATTTAGATGAAGATGGCAAATCTGATTTAGTTGTAGTAAATCAAGGTTCAAGTACAGTTTCGGTGTACCGTAATACGTCAAGTAGTGGCAGCATTGGTGCGAATAGTTTTGCCGCCAAAGTAGATTTTACTACGGGTACAAATCCTCTATCAGTAACCATTGGCGATTTGGATGGGGATGGCAAACCCGAGTTGGTAGTAGCTAATCAAGGTTCAAATACGGTCTCGGTAATTCGAAACACGGCTACTTTTGGCAGTATCGTTTCGAGTAGTTTTTCCGCAAAGGTAGATTTTGTTACAGGTTCATTTCCTTATTCAGTTACCATTGGTGATTTGGATGGAGATGGCAAACCCGAGTTGGCGGTAGCAAATTATATTTCAACTACGGTCTCGGTAATTCGCAATACATCTACGAGTGGAAGCATCGTTCCAAGTAGCTTTGCCCCTAAAGTAGATTTTGCCACGGGTACAAATCCATATTCCGTTGCCATTAGTGATTTGGATGGGGATGGCAAGGCCGAATTGACCGTAGCAAACAGGGGTTCAAATACAGTTTCGGTACTACGTAATACGTCCAACGTGGGTAGTATTATTTCGAGTAGTTTTGCCGCCAAAGTAGATTTTACCACGGGTTCCTATCCTCAATCAGTAACCATCGGTGATTTGGACGGGGATGGGAAACCCGAGTTGGCGGTGGCGAATTATGGTTCATCTACGGTTTCGGTATTCCAAAATACGACTACGAGTGGTAGCATCGACATCAATAGTTTCACCTTTAAAGTAGATTTTACTACGGGTTCATCACCTAATTCATTGACTATTGGCGATTTGGACGGAGATGGTAAGCCCGATTTAGTCGTAGTGAATCGTTTCTCAAATACCGTTTCGGTAATCCGAAACACGTCAACAAGTGGCAATATCGGTACGGGTAGTTTTGTCTCCAAAGTAGATTTCATCACGGGAATACAACCTGTTTCAGTAGCCTTTGGCGATTTGGATGGGGATGGAAAGCCCGAGTTGGCCGTGGCGAATAGTGGTTCATCTACGGTCTCGTTGTTGCGTAGCAGGGATATTATTGCGATTAGTATCAGCAATGGGGCTTGGAATAATCCGAGCACCTGGAATATTAATCGAATACCTCTGCCATCAGAGTCAGTCATTATCGACCAAAATCACACGGTCGAAATTACTACTGTTGTAGGTGCCAAGACAATTGAGTATAAAAGTAATGCCAAATTATCCTTTACAAATGCTTCGTCTAAATTGAATATTGGGTTATAATATTGGATTTTAATCATTGAGGAAGACTTTGTTCAATACGAAGTCTTCCTTAAAATTTTTTTTCATCAATATTATCTAACATGAAAAAGTATCAACCAAGGCGAAATGAATCTTTGTTAATTATTATCAGATAACCATCAGACTGACATCATTCCTTAGCCTTTAAAAAATATCTATTCAAAATTTTCAAATAGCACTTTTAAGGATAAAAAGAAATAATACTAATTTTAAATAATCTCCCAATGAGAAAAAACCAAAACAAACGTAGCCCCTTATTCCTTTTTGTGATATTGGTGGGTTGTGCCTTGACAAGTTTTGCCCAAGTACCCACCATCATTTCTTTCAGTCCCACGAGTGCCAAACCTGGTGATGTGATAACGCTGACGGGTACTAATTTTAACCCCACTGCCAATAGCAATATTGTCTTTTTTGGGGCTACTCGTGCCACGGTAACGGCAGCTTCTGCTACCAGTGTAACCCTTACCGTACCGTCGGGTGCCACTTATGCCCCCATCACTTTACTGAACACGGGTACCAGTTTGGCGGCTTATAGCCTACGTAATTTTACCCCCACTTATAGCCCCGCAAAAACCAGCATTACTGGATCAGATTTTCAAGCTAAGGTAGATTTTACCACCGGCATAAATCCTCGTTCAGTAGCCATTGGTGATTTGGATGGTGATGGAAAGCCCGATTTGGCAGTAACGAATTTTGATTTGCATACGGTCTCGGTATATCGCAATACCGCTACTGCTGGCAGCGTAGGCACGGGTAGTTTTGCCGCCAAAGCAGATTTCACTACGGGAGCAAATCCTATTTCAGTAGCCATTGGCGATGTAGATGGGGATGGTAGGCTTGATTTAGCAGTAGCGAATTTGGGTACAGCTTCGGTTTCGGTATTACGTAATACAGCTACCGCTGGGAGTATTGGTACAGGTAGTTTTGTCGCCAAGGTAGATTTTGCCGCAGGTGTAGGCCCTCGTTCAGTAGCCATTGGCGATTTGGATGGTAATGGCAAGCCCGATTTGGCAGTAGCGAATTCTAATTCAAATACGGTCTCGGTCTTACGCAATACCGCTATCACTGGCAGCGTGAGTACGGGTAGTTTTACTGCCAAGGTAGATTTTGCCACGGGTTCATTTCCTGTTTCAGTAGCCATTGGTGATGTAGACGGTGACGGTAAGCCCGATTTAGCCGTTGCGAATCAAGGTTCAAATACGGTCTCGGTATTCCGTAATACCGCTACCGCTGGCAGCATCAGCACGGGTAGTTTTATCGCTAAGATGGATTTTTTTACGGGTTTTACACCTATTTCAGTAGCCATTGGCGATTTGGATAGGGATGGTAAGTTCGATTTGGCAGTGGTGAATTATAGTTCAAATACGGTCTCGATATTACGTAATACTGCCACAAGTGGCAGCGTGAGTACGGGTAGTTTTGCAGCCAGGGTAGATTTTGCCACGGGTTCATTTCCTTATTCAGTAGCCATTGGCGATGTAGATGGCGATGGCAAGCCCGATTTAGCAGTAGCGAATTATGGTTCAAATACGGTTTCGGTAATTCGCAATACTGCTACGAGTGGTAGTATTGTCATAGGAAATTTTACCGCCAAGGTAGATTTTGCCACGGGTACAAATCCTTATTCAATAGCCATTGGAGATTTGGACAGCGATGGCAAGCCCGATTTAGCCATGGCGAATAGTGGTTCAAATTCGGTCTCGGTATTACGTAATGCCGATTTTATTGTGATGAGTATTAAAAATGGGGCTTGGAATGACCCCAGCACTTGGAATATTAATCGAATACCACTATCATCAGAGTCAGTCATTATTGACCAAAATCATACGGTTGAAATTACTAATATGGTAAATATCAAGACAGTTGAGTACAAGAACAATGCTAAAGTATCCTTCACCAATATTTCATCTAAATTGAATATTGGGTTATAACCGCTGGGATAATAGTGGGAGAAGTTTCTTCTCCTACTATCTCGTACCCTTGAATTCTCAGAAAAAATCCCGTAAACCACCTTTACCCAAACCATTATTTACGCACAGAATTTACAATGAAAACATATTCACAAAAAGGAAATACATCTTTACTAACGCTAAACCATAAAACGTCAAAGAAGGTATTGATTAACACCGTAGTCCTTTTGGAAGGAAACATTAATTATACCATTTTTCATCTTCAAAATGGCAAACAAAATGTGGTGGCTCACAGCATAAAATTCTTCGAGCCATTTTTAAAAACGCACGGTTTTTTACGGGTGCATCGCTCGTACATGATTAATCCAAACCATGTCAGAAATTTCGATGAACAACAACAGAAAATCACCATGAATAATGGCAAAGAAGCGATGATTTCGAGGCGAAATAAAAACATTTTCGAGTGCCTTTGATGAGATAAATCCTTCATCAAAACTTTCTTTCTTGATCGAAAGGTGAAAGGTAGAATAGAATATTTGACTTAAATCACTATGGGGAGTGTATCAAAAAGCGTATGCGTCTAAAAATAGCTTGACAGTTTTTAAAATGCCTTTTCAGGTTGTTTTTCACTACATTAGAAAATCTTAATTTTCAATCATTCCGCAATTATGATATTGATTAGATATTTAATAGGCGATTGAAATTTTGAACAATTTTTACTATTTAAAAATTATTTTCATCATTCATAAAAATTGTATAATTTCAGTTATGTTAAGTAGGTTTTCGCAACTCCTACTCTCCCTTTTAAAAAAACCTTGAATCCTTATTTATCCTGAGTTGCCAACCACCAATACCAAAAAGCATCAGGATATGGTTTTTTCAATTTGTTCAATTTCGTATTATGTGGTTGCTCAATGAGTAGGTTCATTAACTCATTATCACCTGTAAATCTCTGTATTTGATTTACCTCTGAATTTAGTAACCGAGCCAAATAGGCAACTTTTGATGAATAAGTAAACGCCTTATCCAAGTTAAATTTACCCGAAAATATAAAAGTTTTGAGGCTATTTATCCCGTTTACCAATTCCTCAAAATTGCCTTTCCCATCGTTTCCTCTCAGGGCAATACAAAGGGAAGTTTGGTACATATCCTCCAAAACATCGCTGGGAGTGGTATCCAAATTCCTGTATTTTGATTCAACTTCGGCTAAATGATTAAAGGTTTTTCTGACAATTTCTAAATCTTCAACTACATCAAATAAATTGCCCACATCGAATAGCTGTTTGATAATCTCCTTACTTCTTGAATCCTCTCCTTTGAAATACGGTATTCCTGTGGTATATGGTGTACCCCAAAAGTTGGACATTATAGTTAGTAATCTTATATAAACTATGTTTTAGTTATAATTGTACTATTTTTAGATATAGGTAATCGCTCAT
>JAYVIV010000187.1:0-8018 GCA_043769985.1 Arcicella sp. | reverse complement strand
GTTGTTGGTACTTAAAAACTCTTTAACAAAAACTATTGATAATCAATTAGTTATACTGTTTTCAACCGCTTAACAAATAGCGTACCGCTCAGTAATGAGTAGAAATATACTTTTTCATTGGTTATTGTTGTTAATGTTTGATATAGATAATTGATTTGTATAGCCTTTTTTGTCTGGGCGACCCCGTCTGAATTTGGATTCGTCAGATTAGTGGATTTATTGGATTATTCTACAAAAATTAAAAGTAATCAAATTTATTTTGAAGTCCAATCCAAAAAATCCCTAAATCCCACGAATCCAAATTCAGACGGGGTCGCCCAGACAGATTTATTTACCGCAAAACCCCCTCAAAAAATGCCAAAACCTCCTCCTTCGTAGGCTGTTTCACAGGGCGAACAACCCGAAAACCCACAAAAGGAGAATCGGCATTCCACCATTTACTTTTGGGAATTTGAGGGTCACGGCGGTTCCAAATTGGGTCGGATTTTAGGCGGTCGGCACTACGTAATTCATTGGCTTCGCTTTGGTAATTTCCACCTTTTACGGTGCTTGGATAACGCTTTAATTTCACATTATATGGATTGGTTTTTCCTTCCGAAATGGTCTTATAAAATCCTTCATCGTATTGGTCAAGCGTCCATTCTGCCACATTTCCCAACATATCATACAAGCCCCAAGCGTTCGGTTTTTTCTCTGCCACGTGATGATATTTTTCTTCTGAATTTGTTTTAAACCATGCGTAAGTATTTAATTCTGAATTGTTTACGCCAAAAAAGAAAGGCGTTGTACTTCCTGCCTTACACGCATATTCCCACTCGGCTTCGGTGGGTAATCGGTAGAAAAAACCCGTTTTATAATACAACCATTTGCAGTACATCAAAGCCGCATATTGTTGCATAGAATTGGCTGGAAATCCGCCTACTTTACCCATGCCCAAAGTGAAATCTATGTACGGTGGTGATGGTCGAGTGATGGCATCGGGTTTGGGTTCGGGGTCACGTTCTTCTTCAAAAAACAGTTGGTATTCGTCGTAAGTTACCTCCGTTGCTCCCATCCAAAACGGCTCAATTTCCACCTTCACCTGTGGGCTTTCGTCCGCCTCATGTCCTAATTCATTTTCGGGACTTCCCAACATAAATTCCCCCGCAGGAATAGGCATCATTTTGAATTTCACAGTCGTGTTAGGAATCACTTGCTCATAAGCCTTAAAATCTTGTGAAACAGCGATTTGGGAGATAGAAAGCAAGATAATAAAAAATGTTTTTTGCATGATATTATAAAAAAATAAGAACTCAAAAATACGATAAAAAACGGAAGGCGGATATACTATCCAAAATTAGACCACAGATTTAACAGATGATACGGATTTACACGGATTTCTTTAAATTTTATCCGTGAAAATCTGTCTAATCCGTGTCATCTGTGGTCTAATTTCATCTCTCCAAATATGCCCCCAAACCCGCAGATTGCCATATTTTTAGTTTTCCTTTTTGTATTTCTGCCATTAATAATTCGCAATTGGGCATAGATTTTATTAGCCTCAAAGCCTTTTTGACCGACAGCACACTACACGCTGTTGCGAGCCAATCTGCCGTTGCCCCATCGGGAGCGATTACGGTTACATTTCGTTGATGCGTTACGCCCAAACCTGTATACGGATTCACGATATGCGAGTATCGTTTTTCCTTAATTTCCACATACTGATACATATTACCAGAAGTTGCAACTGCCTGATTTTGAAGGATTAAGTATTGTGGAATTAGTTCTTCGGAGTTGGGAATTGTGATGCCGATGCGTAGCCCCCCAACCCCCAGAGGGGGAACTATCGACGACAAATCGGACGTGGTAGCCCCCCCTCTGGGAGCGGGGGGGGCTGCCATCGCCAAATCTCCTCCCGCATCCACCAAAACCTTTTCAACTCCTTTATTCTTACAAAAATCAACAATTACTTGGGCAACATAACCTTTGGCAATTCCTCCTAAATCTAATTGCGTATTGGGTTGTAAGAGTTTTACAGAATGACTTGTTGAATCCAATATAATAAATTGATAACCAACACTTTTTAGCGTATTTTTCAAAACATCTCTCTCTGGTAAAACCTTCTCTCTTCGTGCTTTTCGCCACAGTTTTATGATGCTCCCGACTGTAATATCATACGCTCCTTTGCTTTGTTTTGATGCTTTTATGGATAGATTTAAAATATCCCATAAAGCGGGCGAAACCTTTGTATATTCATTTATCCCAGACTTTTTGCTTAACAAACTCAATTCACTATTCTCTAAATAATCACTGTAAATTAAGTTCAAAGAATCCGCAATTTTGTAGGCTTCTGTGGCGATTTGATTGGCTTTTATTGAATCATCACTATATAAAGTAATGTTCAAAGGCGAACCCATTTTGGGTTGAGAGAAAGTGTATTTTTTGGTTTGGGAATAAGTTGATAATGAGTTGATTATCAGAAAAATAAGCAATATTTTTTTCATTTGGTATTTTCTGGTTTGTAGCATTCGTAGCACGGAAATCTTTTCCCGTGACCTTGGACGAAGATTCACGGGAACGAGCGTCGTCCGAAGGATTCCCGTGCTACAAGTGTTACCCATAAAAAAAGCGTAGATTAATTTTCTACGCCCCTAATTTATTGAATGATTCCTTCTTTTCGAAGATGTTTTTCTATATTAAAAGTATGCCCGTTGAGCAATTCCACATCTTTATCCCAACTTCTCGTTATCCAATCTTGCCCTTGTTCAGCAATCAAAACTTTGCCATAAAGTGAGAAAATCCAAATAACTTTTTCTGTTCCAAAATCTAAGAGTTTTTGCGTTTTACGATACACATAACCACTATCTTCTGGGTCTGAAATATCCGCTTTTATATCAATCTCAACTACCACTTTTGCAGGTACATCGGCATATTTTGTGTTAATTTTATCAGGTGTCATTACTGACTTTTCAAAAATTGCAATGTCATTTGAAAGATTATTTCTATGGTCAATATGATTGCCAATTTCATTGCAATAAATTCTATAATCATCAAAAAAAGCATTTCTGAAAACTGCTTTCATTATATAACTTACTAATTCAGCTTGTAGGGTGCTACATCCCATAATTTCTTCAAGGGTTTTCTTTTTGGACAATACTTCTCTATAACCTTTATAATAAAAGGGCTTTCCGTCTAAGGTTTCATAAACCAATGCTTCGGGAATTTTAGGAATTGTACGAACACGAATCCTTGATTTTCTTTCTAATGTTGCTACCATTTTGAAGTTTATTTTATACAAATATAGTTGTTTTTTACTTTCTCTCGTCAGAATTTTACAGGCTAATTTTGACATTAACAAATCATCAAATTAACAAATTAAAGCCCTAATTCTTTTAAAAGTACAAATTTCACAGTAACTTTGACTTGCAAATAACAATATCAACGATATTTGCCATGTTAGACTCATCAAAGTTCCTTTTTGAAGCCCTCACGTATGACGATGTGCTTCTTTTGCCTGCCTACTCAGAAGTCCTTCCACGTGAAGTTACAACCACTACCAGACTTACCAAAAACATTACGCTCAACATTCCGATTCTTTCCGCTGCGATGGATACCGTTACTGAAGCTGATTTGGCTATTGCGATGGCTCAAAACGGTGGAATTGGCATTATTCACAAAAATATGACCATTGCTCAACAAGCAGAACAGGTCAGAAAGGTGAAGCGTTCGGAGTCTGGAATGATTATTGACCCAATCACTTTAACGGAAAATAAAAGTATTGGAGACGCTCAAAAAATTATGCGAGAATCCAGAATTGGCGGTATTCCTATCATCAATAATGAGGGAAAATTAGTCGGAATTCTAACCAATCGTGATTTGCGTTTTCAACGTGATATGTCTCGTTCAGTAACAGAAGTTATGACAACTGAAAAAATGATCACTGCCAAAAAAGGAACGTCTTTGGATGATGCAGAAGTGATTTTACAGGAATATAAAATCGAAAAGTTACCCATCGTTGATGGAGAATATAAACTCATTGGATTGGTTACTTATAAGGATATTATCAAAAGAAAAAGCCACCCAAATGCTTGCAAAGACCCATTGGGACGTTTACGAGTCGGTGCGGCTGTCGGCGTTACACCCGATTTGCTCGACCGTGTGAAGGCACTCGTAAAAGTAGGTGTGGACGTGGTAAGTATTGATACCGCCCACGGACATTCAAAAGGCGTAATTGAAGCTTTGAAATCGGTAAAAAAAGCATTTCCTAAATTGGAAGTAATGTGTGGAAATGTGGCAACGGGTGCGGGGGCAAGGGCATTGGCGGAGGCTGGGGCAGACGCTATTAAAGTAGGCGTTGGTCCAGGCAGTATTTGCACGACTCGTATCATCGCAGGTGTTGGAATGCCACAATTATCAGCCGTTTATGAAGCCGCAAAGGCAGTAAAAGATTTGGATGTTCCAATCATTGCCGACGGTGGCATACGTTTTTCAGGAGATATTGTGAAAGCAATTGCAGGTGGTGCAAGTTCAATTATGGTGGGTTCAATGTTGGCAGGAACGGATGAAGCCCCAGGTGAAGTTGTATTATTTGAAGGTCGTAAATTTAAGTCGTATCGTGGTATGGGTTCAGTTGAGGCGATGGAAGATGGCTCAAAAGACCGTTATTTTCAAGATGCGGAAGACGATATTAAGAAATTAGTACCCGAAGGAATCGTTGGACGTGTGCCATTCAAGGGTTCAGTTACAGAAATTATTTATCAAATGGTGGGAGGTTTGAAAGCGGGAATGGGATATTGCGGAGCGGCAAATATTGAGGCATTAAAACAGGCTCAATTCGTAAAAATCACCTCGGCAGGTGTTAAAGAAAGTCATCCACACGATATTTCAATTTCTAAGGAAGCTCCTAATTATAGCTCTAAATAGGCGTTGGGATTTAGGGGTTAGGATTTTCATCAACCCCCAAATCCTAACCCCCAACCCCTAAAACATGAAAGATAAAATAGAAAAAAACGTAGAAATAAAGAATCGGAGGGCATCTTTCGAGTATTCTTTTCTGGAAAAATATACGGCAGGAATTATGCTGATGGGAACAGAAATTAAGTCTATTCGTCAAGGGAAAATCAACTTGACGGATGCTTATTGCTTGTTTCTGGGGGAAGGATTATACATTCGTCAAATGAATATTTCTAAGTATAATGAAGGCACGCATTACAACCATGATCCTTTGCAAGATAGAAAATTATTGCTAACAAAACGTGAATTACGCAAACTTCAAAACAGTTTGAAAGACGTGGGTTTAACGATAATTCCTACTCGTATGTACATCTCTGACCGAGGTTTTGCCAAAGTAGAAATTGCACTGGCAAAAGGTAAAAAACTGTACGACAAACGTGATTCTATTAAAGAAAAAGACGTGAAACGGAGTATGGAACGAGAGTAAAAAGTTAGACCACGGATTTTACGGATTTCAGGGATTTACACAGATTTTTTTAATTTTATCCGTGTAAATCCCAAAAATCAGTAGAATCCGTGGTCTATTTTATGTTCCGATATATAGTTTAATAATAAAACCAAAAACCAACATGAACAATCCACTCGAAATTTGGCATCAATCCATTCAGGAGCGAAATACTAATTATTTAAGCACCATTTTAGCGGATGATGTTGTGTTACATTCGCCCATTGTGCATTCATTAATTGAAGGAAATAAAACCGTAACGCTTTATCTGATGGCGGCTTTTCATACTTTCGTTACGCCCGAATTTAAGTACGTCCGTGAGTTATCAAATGACTCAACGGCAATCTTAGAATTTACAACTGAAATTGATGGAATTTTCGTGAATGGCGTTGATATGATTTCTTGGAATGAAAATGGAAAAATAACAGATTTCAAAGTAATGGTTCGTCCTTTGAAAGCGGTGAATTTGATTCATGAGAAAATGAAAGCTATGCTTGAAATGCAAAAAAGCCTCAAATCTTGATGATTTGAGGCTTTTTTGATAAAAATATACTACTAAAAATCCTCATCCAAAGAAAACGCCATTGATTCTTTCTCTGACATTACGCCTGATTTTTGGTATTCTGCTACTCGTTTCTCGAAGAAATTTGTTTTACCTTGTAACGAAATCATCTCCATAAAGTCGAAAGGATTTTGAGCGTTAAATTGTTTTTCTAAGCCCAAAGCTACCAACAAACGGTCGGCACAAAACTCGATATATTCACACATCAACTCTGCATTCATTCCGATTAAGGAAACAGGCAAAGCATCCGTTACAAATTCTTTTTCAATAGAAACCGCATCCAAAATAATGGTATAAATAGATTCTGGGTCTAACTGATTTTTGATGTGGTCTGTATATAACATACACGCAAAATCACAGTGCAAACCTTCGTCTCTCGAAATCAATTCGTTTGAGAATGAAAGACCAGGCATTAAACCACGCTTTTTTAACCAGAAAATTGAACAAAAAGAACCCGAAAAGAAAATTCCTTCAACGGCAGCAAAAGCAATTAAACGCTCCGCAAAATTACCGTCATTAATCCAACGTAAAGCCCAATCTGCCTTCTTTTTCACGCAAGGAATCGTATCAACCGCCCGCAACATTTTGTCCTTTTCCGCTGGATTTTTGATGTACGTATCAATCAGCAATGAATAGGTTTCTGAGTGAATATTTTCCATCATTATCTGAAAACCGTAGAAACATTTTGCTTCGGCGTACTGTACTTCTGAAAGGAAATTTACCGCTAAGTTTTCATTTACGATACCGTCTGAGGCAGCAAAAAAGGCTAAAACGTGCGAAATGAAGTGTCTTTCACCGTCATTTAAACGATTTTCCCAATCGTTTGTATCTTGCGAAAGGTCGATTTCTTCGGCAGTCCAGAAAGAGGCTTCGGCTTTTTTATAAAATTGCCAAATGTCATTATGTTTAATCGGAAATAGCACGAAGCGATTCGGATCTTCGACTAAAAGGGGTTCCACTTGTTGTTGGATATTACTCATTTTTCGGAAGGATTATAGTTCTGAACTGATATGGGTTTAAAAATAATAGACAAACGATTTTGGAGAATCGTGATACGTATTGGCGGTTATCAGAAAAAACTAATAGTTTTAAATTTATTTACTTTTTATGGAAACAAAATTACAAATTTGAGGGCAAACCTGCCTTTATTTGAAGTGATTAATTTGTATATTTGATAAAAAATTAGTTTTCCCAATGAATGAATCTTAATGGAAAATTATTTTATCAATACTGTTTAGTGGAGTATTGTGATTTACAAAATAACTTACAAAATGATGAAGTAAATTGTTTTATCTTTTGAAGATTTATTGTCAAATTTAGAAATCTATTTGGGTAATAACTAATGAAACTTACTGATTTTTGATAGATTAACAAAATAAAAAACTTAATTTCAACTTTATATTAAATCGCAATAATTTAAAGATTGCCACCAAGACATAAAGGCACAAAGATTGTATTAAAATAACACATTTTCTTAGTGTCTTAGTGTCTAATTATTCAACAAACAATTCTCAATAAATTATACAAAATGACACAAGATTTTACGGGTAAAGTTGCCATGATAACGGGGGCAGCATCTGGTTTAGGTAGGGCAACAGCTCTGTTATTTGCAGAACGTGGAGCAAAAGTAGTGGTTTCGGATGTTGCCGTTGATGGCGGACACGAAACCGTAAAAATGATTCAAGACAAGGGCGGAGAAGCCACTTTTATTGAGTGCAATGTAGCCGACGAAGAATCAGTTAATAACCTGATTGCTAAGACGGTAGAGGTCTATGGACGTTTAGATTGTGGGATCAATAACGCTGGAATTGGCGGTATTTGGACGAGTACAAACAAGTACCCAACCGATAATTTTGAGAAGGTAATGGCGGTTAATACTACGGGCGTATTCATGTGTATGCGAGCGGAATTGAACGTAATGTTAGCACAAGGTTCAGGGGCAATTGTTAATGTGGCATCCATTGCAGGACTGTCTGGTTTTCCGAAAAATGTGGCTTATGCTGCCAGTAAACACGCTGT
>JAYVIV010000186.1:0-21144 GCA_043769985.1 Arcicella sp. | reverse complement strand
ATTTCGCCTGATACGCTTTCCCATTTTTTGTATTATTTTAAGATAAAGTTAATAATTTTTTAATTATAAACTGTGTCCTAAAATTGGGGTACATTATATAACATGAATAAATTTACCAACTTAGAATTAGGCTATTCAGTAATGATGGCAACCGATAATATGACATTTGCCAAAGGGCAAGCAACCACTGATGTTGCCGCAAAAACATTTAATAAAACAGGAACTTGGTTATATTTAATGGTAAATATTCGTCCTGATTTCTTTTATGCAAAACCAGTGGCGATTAAGTAATTAACAATTAATAGTGAATAATTAATAGTTACAGCTAAAGACAATACACAATTAATAAGAGTTGTAAAAAATTAAATGTGTTTACTTAACTGTTAATTGTTCACTATTAATTATTCACTATTCCAAAAAATCGATGGGAGGCGAATTTTGGAGCTATTCATAAACATTTTAAATAAAAAATTATGCAAACTCTGTTAAAGAAATCAGTATCATTTTTGTGTCTTATGGCACTTCTCACGGTTGTATCTTCATTCAAGATTACACCGCCAGCAAGAAAAATTAAATTAGGGTTTATTCCATTAACGGATTGTGCTCCTTTGGTTGCAGCCAAAGAATTAGGACTTTTTGCTAAATATGGTGTTGATGTGGAACTTTCAAAAGAATCTTCATGGGCAAATATTAGAGATAAAGTATTGAATGGAGAATTAGACGGAGCTCATTGTTTGTTCTCGATGCCATTGTCAGTTTATACAGGTATCGGTGGAAAGGCAGGTTCGGAAATGAAAATTGCGATGGTTCTGAACAATAACGGACAAGCTATCACGCTATCAAAAGATTTTTGTGGATTGGTCGGTTTCAAAGAAGTTGGAAAAGCTGCGGCGGCAGTAAAAAATGTTCAGGCACGTAAGGAAGTAACTTTTGCGATGACATTCCCAGGCGGAACGCACGATATTTGGCTCAGAAACTGGATGGCAGCCGCTGGAATAAATCAAAAATCAGTGGGTATCATCACCATTCCTCCGCCACAAATGGTTGCGAACATGCGGGTAGATAACATGGAAGGCTATTGCGTAGGTGAACCTTGGAATGGTGTTGCGGCAGCTCAAAACGTGGGTTTTACGCACATTGCTTCACAAGATATTTGGAAACATCACCCTGAAAAAGCATTGGTTGTTAATTCAAAATTTGCAGCCGAAGATAAAGAAGATTTAAAGAATGTAATGAAGGCGATTATCGAAGCCTGTAAGTGGTTGGACAATATGGGAAATCGTAAAAAAGCCGCTGGCTGGTTGACGAAACCATATTATGTTAATGCTCCTTTGCAAGTTATCGAAGCTCGTTTATTAGGCTCAAATGATTTAGGATGTGATTTGGGTGTGCAGAAATACAAAGATGATTATATGACTTTTTATAATAATGGAGTCGTTTCAACACCTCGTAAAGTTCATGCTATGTGGTTTTTAGCTCAATACGTTCGTTTCGGCTATTTAAAAGCTGAACCAAACTACAAAGCCATTGCTGAGAAATTGATTTTGGATGATTTGTTTGCAGAAGTAGCCAAAGAAATGCAAGTGCCTGTTCAAGCGGACATGAAACCTTTTAAAACTACTTATGATGTCAATTTTGACCCAGCGAATATTGATGATTATTTAAAGGCAACTAAAAAGTAGGTAGTAGTGATAAGGTATGAGGTCGTAGGTACGAGGTAGATTAAAATTACGACCTCACAACTTTTACCTCATACCCACGACCTTATACCTTATAACTAATAAAATTCATGAAAAAAACATTCATAAACATAGCCTATTTCTTGGGAAGTATGGCAATTTTAATCGGGATTTGGCAATTAATTTCTATCATTACTAAAGCCGAAATACCAAGCCCAGTTTCAACATGGGCAGTTTTTAAAGAATTAATGGCTGAACCCTTTTATGACCGAGGTCCAAACGACAAAGGAATCGGAAATAATTTAATGAGTTCAATTGGTAGAGTTTTCACAGGTTTTTTATTGGGAAGTATTATTGCCATACCAATGGGAATGTTGATGGGAGCTTCTAAAATTGGCATGAGCCTTTTGAATCCAATTGTACAAATTCTTAAACCAGTTTCGCCTTTAGCTTGGTTTCCTTTGGGACTTTTGGCTTTCAAAGATTCGGGTGGAGCAACTATTTTTATTATCGCCATCACGTCTTTATGGCCAACAGTGATTAATACAGCTTTTGGGGTTTCAAGTATTCCACAAGACCACAAAAATGTAGGGAAAGCTTTTGGCTTTTCAAGATGGAAATATTTGACAAAAATTGTAATTCCTTACGCTTTACCGCACATTTTCACAGGATTACGTCTTTCAATTGGTATTGCTTGGGTAGTAATTGTAGCAGGTGAAATGTTATCGGGGGGTGTTGGAATAGGTTTCTTTGTGTGGGATAGCTGGAATGGTCTTTCTTTAGAAAAAATCTTAGTTGCCATTCTTATCATCGGAACGGTAGGTTTGATTTTAGATAAAGGCTTCAATGCTTTACAAAAAGCGTGTTCGTGGGAGTAGCCCCGTGCGACGGTCGCCTTAACCCCCGAAGGGGGAATTAGTTGAAACATCATTAGTAATATTCTAAATTTTATCGTCCTCCAAAATTCCCCCTTCGGGGGTTAGGGGGCTTGACTTTTATGACAACAACAGAAACTTCAGTCAAATTCGTTGATTCAGCGAGTGACTTTCATAAAATAAATACAGAAACGGCCGTAAGTATCAAAGACGTAACCGTTTCATTCAAAGGTTCAAAAGGAACTTTTACTGCCATCAAGGACATCAATCTTGACATTAAAAAGGGCGAAATTGTTGCATTAATTGGACATTCAGGTTGTGGGAAATCTACCTTAATGAACACCATTTCGGGTATGGTTACGCCTTCGCAAGGAGAAGTAATCGCCAACGGAAATATCGTAAAAGGTCCAGGCCCAGACAGAGGAATTGTCTTTCAAAATTATTCACTTTTACCATGGTTGACGGTTTATAAGAATATTTACGAAGCCGTAGATTCTGTTTTCAAAGAAAAAACTTCTATCGAAAAACATAATCTGGTTGAAGAAAACTTAAAAATGGTTAATCTCACCCAGCATAAAGATAAATTGCCAGGTCAATTATCTGGTGGAATGAAACAACGTGTAGCCATTGCCCGTGCTTTCGCTATCAACCCAAGTATTTTGTTGTTGGATGAACCCTTCGGAGCATTGGATGCCCTTACAAAAGGCTCAATGCACATCGAATTATTGAAGTTGTGGAATTTGGATAATCGTAATAAAACCATCGTTATGGTAACGCATGATATTGAAGAAGCCATCTTTTTGTCGGACAGAGTGGTGGTTATGAACAACGGACCCGAAGCCACCATCAAGAAAATTGTGGACATTAATTTACCGAGACCAAGAAACAAAAAAGACATTGCCCACGACCCTGAGTATGTGCGTGTACATGATGAATTATTGAATTTGTTGTTTGATAAATTCTCTATTGAAGATTAGTGCAACCACATAGATAAGTAGTTGTTCGTATTTCGATATTCGGAAAATAACTAACTGATAATCAGATATTTAATCCAAATAGAAACGTTGTTTAAATTACATTGATTACTTATTTGAAATTTACATAAAATGAATAAAAATAATCATAGCCAATAAAGACAAGAACTTTTAGCAGAAAATTAAAGGTAAAATGGAATGATCTCTCATTTCATAAATCTATGATACTTAGTAGATTTTTATAGTAATCGGGCTAAAAGTAAAAATTATTTGACAATTAATTATTTGATAATGAACAACTTACCTCATAATAAGAAATTCAAATCCACTTGCTCATATTGTGGCGTTGGGTGCGGAGTCGAAATCACGGATTTAGGTAATGGTAAGATTCATGTCGAGGGAGACAAAGATCATCCATCAAGCAAAGGTATGTTATGCTCGAAGGGGATGAATTTGCATTATACTGTTAATGATAAATCGGATAGATTGCTTTATCCCGAAATGCGGTTCAATCGGAATATGCCTATGCAACGGGTTTCGTGGGATGCTGCCCTTAATCGCACAGCCGCAATTTTCAAAACGTTCATTCAAAAATATGGCCCTGATTCAGTCGGTTTTTATGTTTCTGGACAATGTTCTACCGAGGAATATTACATCATTAACAAGCTCATCAAAGGCTTTATCGGCTCTAATAACATTGATACAAATTCTCGGCTTTGTATGTCGTCTGCCGTGGTGGGTTACAAACTTACGTTGGGCGAAGATTGCGTTCCTGTTTGTTATGATGACATTGAATTAGCCGATTGTTTTTTCGTAACAGGAGCAAATCCTGCTTGGTGTCACCCCATTATTTGGCGAAGAGTGGAGGCTCATAAGCAAGCAAATCCAAACGTAAAAATTATCGTAATCGACCCCAGACGTACTCAAACAGCCTCACAAGCAGATTTACACCTCCAAATTCATCCAGGAACTGACATCGTCCTAACGAATATTATCGGACGAATTCTCATCGAAAATAACTGGATTGATCAAGAATTTATCACTAACTATACAGATGGTTTCGAGGCTTACCGTGAGCAAGTTTTTACGAGAACTCTCATGGAAGCCGCTGAAATCTGTGGAATTTCAGCGAGTGATATTCAATTAGCAGCAAAATATATCCACGAATCAAAAGGCTTTTTGTCGATGTGGACGATGGGCTTAAATCAGTCGGTAGTGGGCGTGAACAAAAATCTGTCCCTCATTGATTTACATTTGATTACGGGCAGAATTGGTAAGGAAGGAAACGGTCCCTTTTCACTCACAGGGCAACCAAATGCCATGGGCGGACGTGAAGTAGGTGGATTAGCAAATATGCTTCCTGCCCACCGTGATTTATTGAATCCTGTTCACCGTGAAGAAATTCAAGCGTTTTGGGGTGGTACAAAAATTTCGGATAAACCAGGTTTTTCTGCAACAGAAATGTTCCAAGCCCTTGCGGACGGACGCATGAAGGCGATTTGGATTATCACAACGAATCCAATGGTAAGTTTGCCCGACATCAATATGGTAGAAAAGGGTTTGCAAAATGCCAAATTCGTGGTGGTTCAAGATATTTCAAATCGTTCGGATACCGTAAAATATGCCGATGTGGTACTTCCTGCGGCAGCTTGGGCGGAAAAAGATTCTGTTTTTACCAATTCAGAAAGAAGAATTACGCTCCTCCCAAAAGTGATTGATGCCCCGGGCGAAGCCTTAGATGATACAGAAATAATTAAACGTTTTGCTGAAAAGATGGGCTTCGGAGAATCATTTAACTATTTGAATAACAGTGATATATACGATGAACACGTACTTTCAACGAAGGGGACGAATATTGATATTTCGGGTTTGAGTTACCAATACCTAAAAGATAATAGAAGCCATCAGTGGGGAATAGCCCCCCCCGCCCCCAGAGGGGGAGCTTCCGACACGCAATTAGCGTCCAAATCTGAGTCCGAAGTTCCCCCTCTGGGGGTTAGGGGGCTACGCCTCTTTACCGACTTTAAGTTTTACACCCCAAATCAACGTGCCAAAATCCACGCCGTTCCTGATGAAAATTTATCTGAAAAACTGAATGAAAATTTCCCATTAATCCTTACGACAGGACGTATCCGTGACCAATGGCACACGATGACTAAAACGGGTAAAGTCAATAAATTGAATCAACATATTGCCCAACCTTATATCGAAATTCATCCAAAAGATGCTGAAACAAGAGGCATTAAAGAAGGGCAAGTTATTGAAGTTGAGACCATTAGAGGAAAAAATCAAGTAAAAGCTCAAATCACAGAAGATATCAAACAAGGCGTTTGTTTTATGCCAATGCACTTCGGGAAAATTTTGGGAAGTGCCTTTGGAAGAGCAAATAGCCTCACGAATACGCTTGTAGATGCCCGCTCAAAGGAACCCGATTTTAAGTTTTCAGCCGTTCAGATTCGTCCGTACATAAAACCTGTTGAAAAAATTATTATCATCGGGGCAGGTTCTGCGGGATTGGGATTCATTAATTCATACAGAAATTTGAACAAAACGGACGAAATTCATGTGTTTTCAAAGGAAATTTATCCATTTTATAACCGTGTCATGTTGCCCGATTATATCTCTGGAGCTCAGGAATGGGAGCAATTAGTCAAACTTCGTGAAGACCAATTTACAGAAGCTAATATTCTGGTTCACAAGGGTTTAGAGATTGTAAATATTGACCGTAAAAACAAAGTTGTCATAGATTCAAACGGAGATGAACATACTTATGACCGATTGATTTTGGGCATGGGTTCACGAGCTTTCATGCCTCCATCAGTTCCCAAAATTCCAGGCATTTTCAATATGCGTTCTCGTCTGGATGCGGATAGTATGAAACCATTTTTCACTCCTTTCCATCAAGGGGAAGGTAGGGATGGGTTTTTTGTGCCAAAGGCATTGATTGTTGGTGGTGGTCTTTTAGGTTTAGAATTAGCGGCTTCTCTTCGTGAAATAAATGTGCAAGTAACTATCGTTCAAAGAATTAGCCGTTTTATGGATAGACAGTTAGACCAATTAGGTTCTGATTTACTGCACGAAGAAATGATTAATTTGGGCGTTGATATTTATTATAATGATGAAGTGGCCGCCTTTTACGGAACAGAAAGATTTGAAGGAGTTCGTCTAAAATCTGGCAGAAAAATTGAAGCTCAAATTGCTGTTTTTGCCATCGGAACATCACCAAATGTAGAAATTGCTCGTGCCGCAGGATTGGAAGTTAATCGAGGGGTTGTAGTGAATGATTATCTCCAAACCTCCGACCCAGATATTTTTGCGGCAGGAGAAATTGCTCAATGGCGTGGCGAAATGTGGGGAATCACCGCCGCCGCCGAACAACAAGCTGACACCATTGCGAAATACATTGTAGGTGATTGGGCGAGTTATTACAAAGGCTCATTGTCTGTAAATATCATGAAAATTCAAGGCGTACAGTTATGCTCAATGGGCATGATAGAAACCCCTAAATCGCCTGATTATGAAGAGATTACGTTTATCGATAAAGCCAAAAGGTATTATAAAAAATGTATTATTCACAACGATAAATTAGTCGGTGCAATCCTAATTGGTGACAAAACAGAGTTCTTGGAATTCAAAGATTTAATTGCCAATGGCATTGAATTATCCGACAAAAGATTGGAGCTTCTGAGAAGTGGAAAGAAAGCTGATCCCGTAATGGGCAAGTTGGTTTGTTCTTGTAATAACGTGGGTGAAGGAAATTTAAAGACTTGTATATCAGGTGGTTGCAAAGATTTTAATGCTTTGTGTAAACAGACGGGTGCGGGAACAGGTTGCGGAAGCTGTCGCCCAGAAGTGCGGGCGATTTTGCAGAATGTTTTGAAGGAGGAGTTAGTAGGAGAAACTGTCTGAATTTGATACGGTGCGACGTTTCGCAATCCAAATTCAGATAAATAAAAAATAGGGAAGCTATCTTTCGATAAACTGCCCTATGATTTGGAGGTTAAATCTTATACGATTTTGGAAAATCGGGATAAAGTAATTAACGAATCGCAACAATAATATCACGGTTTACAATTTGATTTGTTTTGATTTCAAAAGATTTTGAATCAATCACGTCAACGTTTGAAGAAATTACTTCAATTGTATATTTTCCATCGCTCAAATTTGAAAAATCGAATGTTTTCGCAAATTTCTCTGACTTAGGACTCACATATTCACGGTGAATTTCATTCTTGTCAGCATCCAACACAACAACCATTACTTTTTTACCAGTATTTTCAATCCAAACATTAAAACTCAAAGACTTATTAACCTGAGTAATTTTAGTTTTTACAGTAGCAGCAGTTCCATCATTTGTGTTATCAGCAAATGAAGATAAATTCGATGTGCAAACCATAGCTATCGCTACGATAAATGCTTTTACAGTGTTCTTTTTCATGATATTCAATATTTTTTTAAAGAGATTTTTAGTTTGTTAATCCCTATATGATAGATTTATTTGTTAAACTTAAATTGTATATTTCCAAGAATTTAATGATTAGAAAAAAAATATAATCAACTCGAACGTTACTTTGTTAATAATATTAATTTTCTAAAAAATGAATTTGCAAGGACTACAAGACTTGTTCTAAAACTCATTCTAAATGCTCGAAAACTTACGACCTTCAATCGATTGACGATGTAAACTTAGAACGAAATTTTTGAAGTAGCATTCAAAAAAGGATAAAATTTTAACTTTTTCAAGAAAGTTCTTCTAAAAAAAATCATATTTCTGGAAATAATACTATTCTAAAATCTTGATTTATATTTAATATTAGAATTGTTATATGAATAAATTTAAAATATATCATACTGATTTTCAGTATATTAAGTAATTATTACTAAGAAATTTTATTACTTTACCTAAGCTTAACATTAAATTTTAATTTTTGAAAAGATGAAAGACTATTCATTATTGAAAATAAATTTGATAGGGGGCATTGTTTCACCAGGAACTTTGCAATATATCCTTTCAGCAGCACGTGAGGCAGGAGTACGGGAAGTAAGATTTGGTGCGAGACAACAAATTTTAATGTACGTTAAAGCAGTAACTGTCCGTGGAAGTGGAATAGTTGAATTAAAGAAAAAATTGTACGAATCTAAGATTGACTTTGAAATTGATGCTGACAATTTTCCCAATATTATTACTTCTTATTGTGCCGAAGAAGTATTCCCAACTGGTCAATGGATTTCGGAAGGAATTTATAATGATATTTTTGATGGCTTCGATTATCAACCAAAATTAAAAGTAAATATTTCTGATTCTCAACAATCTTTTACCCCTTTTTTTACGGGAAATCTTAACTTCATTGCGTCCAATACCCAAAACTTTTGGTACTTATATGTACGTCCAAAACAGTCGAATCAAATTTTTAGATTCCCGATTTTAATTTACACTTTGGAGATTCCAAAAGTCTGTCAACGCATTGAAGAAGTAATTTGGGGAAATACTGAAATGAATGAAAATGAACTCTACGAAAAAGTGATTGCTCAAGGAGAAATTATCTCGCAAGTAATTCGTGAGGATTTGAAATTACCTAAATTTTCATTGCCATATTACGAAGGATTTAATCGTTATGGAGATAAAACTTGGCTCGGGATTTATCGCAGAAATGAGACATTTTCCCTTGATTTTTTGAAAGAAATTTGTGAATTATGTTTGCAAACAAAGATTGGACAAATTTGCACCACACCGTGGAAATCATTGATTATCAAAGGAATAGAGAATAGACATCGTAGTCTTTGGGATAAATTATTGGGAAAATATACCATTAATGTTCGTCATGCCGCCAATGAACTGAACTGGCAAGTGGAGGATTTAGCACCCGAAGGATTAGCTCTTAAAAAGGCAATTATCCGTGAATTTGATGATGAAGATGTGCGTACTTTTGGACTTAGTTTTGCGGTTCAAACTCGCTCAAAATCAGAAGTTTTTGGCTCGGTTGTTATTAAAAAAAGAAGTATTTTTGGCGGATTATCAAGTGCTTTTGATATTTATCATACCGTAGATTTCAACCCAAATACTCGTGAATTAGTTTTGTTTGAAAAAGGCGTAAATAAAGCACACGTTCCAGAGATTTTACAACGATTGACGAAACGGTTTTACGCCCAAAACTCTAAGCAAGAAGTTTTCGAAATTAAACAAAAAGAAACGAAAATATCTGATTCAACATCAATCAAAGTTCATCAATGCCCAACTTGTTTCACGATTTATGATGAGCGTTTTGGTGATTCGGTCAGTGAAATTCCTGTGGGTGTGAAGTTTATGGATTTGCCTTCAATGTATTGCTGTTCCGTTTGTGAAGGGACGAAGAGTGAATTTATTGAAGTTGATATTGAGGGGTTATTAGTATAATTTATAATGATTCAATTTTAAGGACGACATCCTTTTGAAGGATGTCGTCCTTATGTTACACTCCAATTCTCCCCTCAAAATAAGGCTTCAAAAACCGTTTATCAATAAAAAATAAAGCCACTAACACATTGATTATTAAGAAGAAACGAGTAAATAATTTATCTTGTAAAATTCTTAAAGGCTTGCTCAAATCAAGTTGAATTGTTGACTGATTAATTATTGGTAAAACTGAAATAATCAATAAAATCACCAAAATCGACATTCCAATCAAGAAATAAATCGGCAATTTGCTCGACTGTCTGACCATCACAGCTTCTTGTGATAACTCCCATTTATCAATTAATTTATCAGTAAAATTGATGGCAGTTTTTTCCACAGCCGTATCTGTGAGTAAGGCGTGCGTATGAGCATATTCAGCGAAAAGTATCTGATAATCAGCACTTTCTGAGAGTATTTTATTATGCTGACGGATTGTTTCTTCGGAAGCAATACCGTCAAGAATATCAAAAATATCTTCGTCTTTCATTTTCTTTTATCAAGGTTTTATGAGCCACTAAGGCACCAAGGCACTAAGGATTTAATTTTCAATAACTTAGTGCCTTGGCGACTTGGTGGCAAATATTATATCAATGTTCTAACTTCATTCCCTAACATTTTATTCATCGTCTCCGCCAATCTTTTTCTGGCTCGGTAGAGTTTTACTTTGGCAGTTTCGGAAGAAATTCCTACCACTTGGGCAATTTCTTCTAAGGATTGTTCTTTCAGATAAAATAGGGTTATCATCGTAACATCATTGGGCGATAAATGGTTAAGTGCCTTCTGAATATATTGTCGTTGTTCGCTGATTTTCAAATCATTAGCGGTATCGGCAGGAACAAATTGAGCCGATTGTGAAAGTTCAATATCTTCAGTTTGAATACGATTTTTACGCTTAAACATCAAAGCCGCATTAAATACAATTCTATAAAACCAAGTCGTGAATTTTGCCTCTTGATTAAAGGTTGATAAGGCTTGAAATGCTTGAATGAAGGCATCTTGAGCAATTTCTTCTGCATCTTCCCGTGTACCCGCAATCTTGTACGCCACCGTGAAGGCATAGTCTTTATGGCGATTGGCAAGGTCCCTATACCCCGACTTATCGCCAGACAAAATGCGTTCAATAATGGAATTATCTGTTTCGTTGGTCTTCACAATTAGTTAGATGCGGGTTTTGTTGGAAAGGTTACGGTAAAAAATCTGTCTGAATTTGGATTCGTGGGATTTATGGATTTTTTGGATTGTTCTACGAATTTTCAAATCCTAAAAATCCCCTAATCCCACGAATCCTAATTCAGACAAAATGGATAAACAAATTTTTACTCACCTGTAACCTTTCCACAACAAGTTACATCATATCCCCAGAAATCAATTTATTCACAATTATAAAAATTTACTAACATGATAGACGGAAATATAGTGCCAATTGTAGGAATGCTCATACCAATAATCGGAACAATCGGATTATTTACAATGATTATATTTTTACGGAAATATCAAAACGATGAAAGAATGGCAATGATAGCCAAAGGAATTACGCCTCCGCAAAAAGTTTCTCAACAAGTTAATCCAAGTCACTCACTTCGTTGGGGATTTATTTTAGTGGGTTTTGGGATTGGATTATTAATGGGTTCTTTATTAGAAAAAATAACAGATATGGAAAGTGAGGCAGCATATTTCTCTATGATTTTTATTTTTGGTGGATTAGGGCTTTTGGCATCTTATTTTTATCAAATGAATTTGGATAAGAAGAGTAATCTTAAAAATAACGATTAAATATCTGATTATCAATTGCTTAATGCTCAAATTTTGAACGATTTATAGGTTCAAGATTTGAGCATTTTTATGTATATTTCACCATTAACATCTCCTTAACAAGCATTAACGTTTCATTAACTTACCTCCGAAGGCTTTCTGCGTTATAAGTTTAGATTTGAACATTTAAACCAAATTAAAACAAATAGAAATCATGAAAAAGTTAATTGCAGCCATCGCCCTCTTCTTTATTGCCTTCGTAAATGCCAACGCTCAAAGTGTTGCTTTCAAAGTAGGATACACTCATTCAGACGTAATTGTGTCGCCTGAACCAGCCAATATTTTTACGCCAAAAGAGACTTTTCATGCGGGTATTGCCATCAAAGACATCAAATTGACGGATAAAATCGGTTTCCAACCAGAGGTTTTATATTCAATGCAGGGATTCAAAGTAGCAAGCGTTGGTAACGTTGGAATTCATTATTTATCCGTTCCTTTGTTAATAACTTTTCCAGTGACAGAAGGCTTGGAATTACAAGTTGGCCCGCAAGTGAGTTATATGATCAATTCACGTGTAGGAGTTGTAAATGATTTATTTTCAATTACTTACAAAGGGCTTTTTCATAATCTTGATGCTGGTGCAGTAGCTGGTGTAGAATATAAAGTGTCCGATAATATTTCTTTGGGCGGTCGTTATTATTTAGGAATGACTGATGTAAACAAAGACTTTTCATTCGGTAATAATAAAAATTTATCTGACTACTTTCAGTTGCGTAATACAGGAATCCAAGCGTATGTTTCGTTTGGCTTCGGTAAGAAATAAGCCGCTAATAAATAAATCATCTAACCCACAAAACGTCTGGTTTTCAAGTGTAAAAACTTGATTATTAGGCGTTTTTGTTTTTTAACAGTATATAAGTAGTTGTTCGTATTTCGATGTTCGGAGAATAACTAACTGATAATCAGGCATTTACTCCAAATAAAAACGTCGTATAAATTACATTGATTACTTAACGCCTGAAATTTGCTCTTAATGGTATAAAATATTTATAAAACTCTGTACAATTACTCCTCCAGTTATTCATGTGACGGTTTTGATGACACATGGATGTTACTTTCGACTAACGCAGGCTGGCAGTTCTACTGGGGGGTGAACCCAGTCTGCGTTCTCTATAATTCTACTTTTACCCAAGTCCCCAACTTCAAGGACTCTACCGCACAAATACTTGTTCTTGATGTATTTATAATTTCTTCAAAAGGAATAATGGGTTCTCCGCCGTTTTTGAGTCTTTCTAAAAATAATCTGAATTGTTCACCATGTCCCTTATTTTGGCTTTTAAATATTCCAGAGATTCCAGACGATTTCAGACCGTAATATTTTGATTTTTTGAAGTTATCAATAATCATAGTCCGTCCTTGTGAATATACTTCGATTCTTTCTTTGGAATAACTTTTATTTCCATTGGAAAAATAATTAATTACGCCCGTAGAGCCATTTTGATATTTCAGTAAAATAGTGGCATTATCGGTATTTCCTTGTGGATTCTCACCCATCGAATTCATGACCACCGATTCTACTAAACTATCTGACAGATAAGTAATTAAGTCAATAAAATGGCAAGCCTCCCCAATGATTCTGCCGCCTCCAATGCTCATGTTTTGCGTCCAATGATTTGCTTGAATTTCACCCGCATTTACTGTGATAACTACATTTATTGGAAGACTTGAACCTCCCAATTTTTGCTTAATATCTTGAACAAAAGGCGAAAATCTACGGTTGAATCCAACCGTTACCGTCTTATCTGATTGTGCGTAAACATTTATTATTTCATCAATTTCTTCCAAAGTAAGTGCCAACGGTTTTTCCACAAAAACGTGCTTTCCTGCTTGTAAAGCTGCCATACACATACGAGCGTGAGCATTGTGGCGAGTTGTGATGATCACAGCATCAACTTCCAAATCATTCAGAATGACATCATTATCAGTGGTAGAATATTGAACGTTAAACTTTTTAGCCAACAACGTTCCCGACAAGCCCGAAGACGACGACAAATATTTGATATGGGCTTTGAGTTTGGATAAAACAGGAAGGACAGTAGCTTTGGTAAAATTGCCCGAACCAATAATTCCTAAAACGGCATTTGTGCTGTGGGCAATCTGATTTCTGAGCGTAATTTTTGTTTTTGTTACGTCAATATCACCTCTATATTTCAAAATAGAAGCAATAGATTTTGACTCACTAATATTCCCATAAATTTGGTTATAATCCTGAAAATCAACTATCTCTGTGATTAAATCGTTCACTTTAAGTTGTCCAGTTGAGATAAATTTCAACACTGTTTCAAAGTTTCTATTCAACGTCCAACGCACAAAATCAATTGGATAATCTTTTCCGTTTCGTTCGTAATTATCATCGTATCGCCCTGGACCATAAGAGCAAGAAACCTGAAATGTCAATTCCTTTTCGTAGAAATCAGCACGATTTATATTTAATCCAACAACACCTACCAACACGATTCTCCCTCGTTTTCGAGACATTTTTGCGGCTTGCGAAATTACTTCGTTTGATTTGTTTGAAGCGGTAATTATTACGGCATCAACACCAATATTTTGGGTAATTTCAAGGGCAATTTTCTCAGCATCAATATCCTCCGAAACCTTGAAAGCTTTTATGCCTTTCGTATTCGCCAAATCAACTTTCGATTGGTCAAAATCGAACGCAACAACCTCACAACCATTGGCTTGCAGTAAATCTATGGTTAATTGTCCGATGAGTCCAAGCCCAATTACCGCCACCGTTTCTCCTAAAGTTGGGTTTGCTAAACGGATTCCTTGCAAAGCAATTGCTCCAACAACGGTGAAGGCAGCTTCATCATCAGAGACATTATCAGGAATTAAGACAACCAAATTTTTAGGTACGCAAACTACTTCGGCATGATGTCCATTTGATGCCACACGGTCGCCAATTTTGAATTCGGATATACCTTCGCCAATCCCTACGACTTCACCAACGTTGCAATATCCCAACGGAATTGGTTCGGATAGTTTTCTTGAAATAGCATCAAAAGTTGGCTTAAATCCATCGGTTTTAATTTTATCAAAAACCTGTTTCACCTTCTCGGGTTGTTGGCGGGCTTTATCAATAAAATTAGCTTTCCCGAATTCTACAAGCATTTTTTCAGTTCCCAATGATACTAAACTACGAGACGTTTTAATCAGAATACAACCTTTTCTTACCTGCGGAACGGGTATTTCTTCTAAAATTGTTTCGCCCGTTTTAAAGTTTTGGATGAGTTGTTTCATAAGTAATCACTATTTTATTTTAGCTGATAAACCCCAACAAACATCGCATCGGTATATTTAACATTAATACCAATCTTTTTTAATGCTTTTGAAAGGAAATTCATGGTTGGGTAATATTTAATTTCTAATAACTCAAATCCAAATTTATTGAGCCTTTTTGTGAATGACTTTTCAGTTTCAATGTGCTGAATATATTGATAAGAGTGCGGTTTGCCTCTGAATTTGAAAATATATTTCTCTACTTTTCGATACCAACTATTTTTATTTGGCATTGAAACAATTAGTAAGCCTTTTGGATTTAATAATTGTCTGAATTGATCTATAACTAACTCATAATCAATTATATACTCCAAAACACTTGAGCATAAAATGACATTTTGCCTTCCATAATCGTCAACATTTTGAATCGGTAAAGAGGCTTGATGAAATTTAATTTCTACATTATTTTCAATACTACGATTTCTGCAAATCTCAATCATTTTTCTTGAGCCATCAATACCTGTAACAGGATTTCCCTTTTTAGCCAAGTAAATACTAAATATACCCGAACCACAACCTGCATCCATAACTTTCATGTTGGGTTTGATATATTGCTCAAAAAGCGTTGTCCAAACCTCAAAACGTTGTTGAAATTGAGAGGATGATTTATATTTATCATCAAATTCAATAGCAGTTTCTGAATGAAAATCTATGGCATTTTTTGGTTGAAAAGTATGGCATTCAATTTCATTAATGAGTGTTTTTAAATGAAATTCTTTCGTGTAGTTTTTCAAGTAATTCTGATGGGAATTGCTTGAAATTCTTTGATATTCAGTAGGGTACTGTGTCAGGTTATACACTTCAAAAGCAATTTCTTTTGGGTCGTTGTATTTTACATAAATTCCTGATTTGTAGGTCGTTATCATATCAGAAATTCCTCGATAGTCAGTTGTTAATACCACACAACCATAAGCCATTGCTTCGATAATTGAGATGGGTTGTCCCTCATTTACGTAATTAGTTGGTAGGATAAAAAAGTGCGCTTCTTTCAATAATTTCTTCTTCTTTTCCACGTCAATAATTCCTTGATAATTCACATGTCTTTCTAATTTATTTTTGGCAATAAACTCATGAAAATATTGTTTCGCCTCTGATAGGGTTTTGAATCTTTTAGCGTCGTCATAATGGATGAACTCTCCACAAAAATCTGCCTCAATATTAAGTCCATATTTGTTTACTAAAATTGAAGTTGCTTCTAAAACATCCAAATAGCCTTTTGACTCAATGAGATTTGAAAGGAAAATTATTTTTATGGGAGATTCAGAATTTATGGGTAAAGTCTTTAAATTGAATTGTTTATCTGTAAAATCCCAAGGTAAACCATTATTGACTATTTTAATCTTTGGAGTTAATTTAGGGGTAAAATCAAACATTTTTGACAGACTTTTGGATAAAACCAGAATTGAATCCGTCATTAATAACATTCTGCAAACTTGTGTCTGGATAAATGGTTTTTGAGCATGATAAAACCCATCGTAATTCCCACCATGAATGTGTACCACTATTTTACTACCCAATAATTTTGAAATAATCACAATTAAAAAATCTCTTAGAAAGCCCTCCTTAGATTGTGAAATGGTGTGATAAACTACGTATTTTCTAAGAATTAATTTAAAAGTCAGTTGTAGTAAAATACCAAAGTAATTTAATACTTTGCCAATTATTACAAAAATACTGGTGTTCCTTTTTCCAGAAATTACTAACGTTTCAACTTTCATTTCATTCGCAAGTGCTTGAAAAGCAATAGCTTGCCCATTAACAGGAGGGGGAAGAATACCGATTAGTAGAATTTTTCTTTTATTCATTGAGCCAGGGAGCAATTGGTTTTATATTTTGTGGTTTTAAGCAATGTTCCACGCAAAGACTTAAATAATTAGCAACTATTGAGATGTTAATTTTTTCTCCCATTTCTCCTGCACAACGTTTCATTGCAATCTTTTCTTGGGCAGATAAATTCAGGAATTTTTGTAAGTTTTCAGTAAGTGACTCAAGACTATCATGCTGAAAAATTAAACCATTTCGGTCAACCTTCACCAAATCTTTGGCCCCACATTGGTCAGAAATAAGAACGGGAACTTGACTTTGCAAGGCTTCATTTATGACCATTCCCCAACCATCAAAAACAGATGGAAGTATTAATAAATCTGCCGTTTCAATGTAATCAGTAATGTTTTCTGAGTTTATTACGCCTAAGAAAGTTACTCGACTTTGAAGCTGATTATTGTTAATAAACGCTTTCATGGATGATTCTAATTCTCCCGTTCCAATAATTTTTAAATGAAATAAACTATTGGTTTTACTGATACTTTTTATGGATTCTAATAAAGTTATAATTCCTTTTCTTTCAATAAGTTGTCCTACAAAAATCAATTCAGTATTCTTGTTATTTGATTGCTTTTGAATTGACTTTTGAACCGTTCTAAAATACCCAAATCTATAAATTTTATTCGCTTTTGCTCCTAACGATTCAAAATATTTTACGGCAAAAATTGATACTGCCAAAAATCCTTTTGCTCTGATTATCAATAATTTAGATAGTGGCTTTACGATGAAATGAAGGACTATTTTCTTAGCAAAACCCCTATATTTTGTTGGAAACGGGGCTTCGGAATAAATTAAAAAGTTAGCTCTGAAAATATTCAAAAGTATAATCACAACAAACAACGATTTCTCCGCCCAAATTCCATTAACAATATGCGTAGATTTTTGATTCTTGAAGACGTAAGAAATTAATTGCCAGAGATTCAAATCTTTCCCAATCGTTTTCGATATATAATGATGTGTTTGTTCAGAATTCCATCCTTGATTTTTTCGGTCTTCATCCTTTGTATGGGAGAATATAGCTTCAAATTCATCATAATTTTTTGCCAATTCATTAAATAAATCGTTCTGATGAAAGCTCGGGATATTCATCCAAATATGTAGTTTTTTTGTCTTCAAGCACGTTTTTGTTTAATAATACTGAAAATATACACGAAAAATCCAGGCATATTGTAGGCTGACAGAAAGATAATAATTGCCGTTAATCCATCACGATAGACTTGAACCATGATGGCGGCAAAGTATAAATAGAGATAAAGATTTATGGATTGTGGATGAGTATTTAGAATACTGAAATACCATCTTGCTGAATATTTGGCGAAGAAAAACGGGATAAAAATGATACCTAAGACCCCGAAATTGACGTATGCTTCTCCATAAATTGTAGGTATTGCTCCTAATTCTTTCAAGTTTCTTGAAGGCGTTGAGACATCCGTAATCCACTGAACTAATGAAGGTTTATTTTGCCAAAACTGCCTTGGAATTGGTATGATAAGCAGGTTCAAATAAGTTGAGCCGTAATAATAACCACCTTTTTGGTCAATCAATGTAAGAGTAGAAGCATACATATCTAAGAATGAAAAATCAGCATTTGCTCCGATTCCTAAACTTTCTTGATATTCAGAGGCAAATTCTACCAAATCTTCCGATGATGCTCCTTGTTGAATTAACTTTCCTACGTATTTCATGGGTAAGAAAAGTACGATTCCCATCAAAATTATTATTACTAAACGAGGCGATAACCATCGTTTCTGTTGTCTTTGCAGATAAAGAAATAATAGGAATATACAAGGTACTAAAACACGGTATCGGTGCTGCCCCTGAAAAGCAAGAATGAAAAGGCAGATTCCAATAATTATTAAGGTATGTTTCTGAAAACCATATTTGAAAACTATAATTAACATGCTCAAAATCAATAAGTTTTGGGTATTTTGTAGGTAAGAAGAATTACTCCAATCGCCAAAATTTAATTGAGGTTTGCCAATGCCTGGAATATATAATTGGGAAAAAATACCCCAAATGCCAAGTGGAATTGCAATCAAAAGCACTAATTTTAGGGCATTTTCATTTAACAAAATTACAGACTTTGAAGAATTTATGGATATTTTTCTTTTAGATTCTAAAACCCAAGCAGCAGTCATTGAGCAAAACCCCAAATCGGCTAATAAAGATGCTTTGACGATTTCATGACTCTCAATTTCTGTAAAGTAATCCGTTTGTTCACCCAAGAAAAAAGTTGCCCCGCCGGTCAGAGATAACAATCGAATGGTAAAGGCAAAAAGATGGAAAACTAAATAGGTGGTGGCAGGATGATAAATTGAGAGTTTACCATGTCGAAATAAAAACCACGAGCAAGTCAAAAGTACGAGCATATCAATGCCAGAAACAAAAATTAGACTTTCTCTCATTATTAGTGGTTATAAATGAATCGTTAATCCGTAAGTAATTGGTTGTAAACCTCTAACACTTTGGCTGAGTAAGGATTTAGCTGGTTATCTTCAATAAAATTAGTAATATTTTGGGATAAATATCGCCTATAATCTTCATTTTGTAGAGACAAAATGGCTTCAATTATATAATCTGAATTCTTAATTTGGCAAACTTTGCCAATATCAAATCTTACTATGTCATCTTTATTTCCTACATTTTCTGAAATAATTATGGGTAATTTACAAACTAAGGCTTCGGAAACTGCCAATGAATAGGCATCTGTAAGACTTGGTAGGGCAAAAACATGATAGCTTGGTAATAGTTCAATGATTTTTAGCTTAGGCAATTTACCTAAAAATCGTACATTTCGGAGATTAAAATATGGTTTGAAAATATCAATTTGATACTTATTCATTTCACCGATTAAATCCAATTGAACGTGACCATTCGAGAGTTTTTTCATTGCTTCCAATAAATAAACACAACCTTTTTCTATCGAAATATTACCTACAAAAACTAATTTCAAAGGTTCATTAAAAGCCCTTTTAGAGGATTGGATAAGGTTTTCATGGTAATTAAACAATCCATAACTTGCCACAAAAATGTTAGTATTTGGATAATATTTTTGATAAATTTCAGCCATATAATTAGATGGAACTATCATATTCTCAACTCCTTCTAATGAGGTAACATCTCTATTTCTACTTTTTATGAAATGAGATTTCTCAATGGATAATCCGTGTGTCTCATACTCAGGTTCTAATATTTCACGAACGTAGTCGGGGTGGGCAGCGTAAACTTCCGCCAAAAATTTTGTTTGGGGATTTCGTTCTTTAAAATTCTGAATTGATTGATGACAATAGATTGACCAATAATGAACAATATCGACCTCATCATTATATTTTTGTAAAGTTTGATTGAAAAAATATTCTGAAATTTGATTTTCTTTTTCGTAATAATCGAAATTTATATTTTTCTGTAACTCAAACAACAATTTGTGGAAGAATGTAAAAATATAAGAAATTTGAACTTCTGAATGCACACTTTTAACTGAAGGTTTCCACTTATTGAGCCAAGAACCTTTTTTGAAAGCACTGAATGTATGGTATTTTATCTCAATTTCGGGATTCTTTCGTAGTCCTTCGTATAAAAAAGTTGAGTGGTCGGGTCGAGCTAATAAAAGTGTTTTCATTTAAAATAATTAGGGATATTCTTTAACCATTGTAAGTTTTCTTGAAATTCATTTCGAGAAATGTAGAGTAAATTTTTGTAAGAAATTCCTTTACGATTGGACAAGGAAAGTAGCATAACAAACTGAGAAAAGTAAGAAAATGCAATTGCAAATGACATTCCAATTAATCCATATAGTTCTAACATTAAAACACTCATTATCAATGAGATAATCATTCCAAAGAATTCAACATAGCTCATTATAGTAGGAAAACCCATTCCCAAAATTCCTCCTCCCAAAACAGTTTTAGCATTAAAAAATAAACTCCCCAGAACAAGAATCTGACAGATTATGATTGATGCTGAATAGTCATTCCCGAAAACAAAAGGAATGAGAATTGGTAAAATTGAAGCGAAAATTAAGTGAAAAATCACACTAAAAATCCAATATTTTTTGAATAAGTTTAGGGTTTCTGTAATCTTCTCCTGAACAAATTCTTTTCCTGTAACAGATGGCAACATAATGGTCGTAATCGCATCAGCAAATACCGCTGTAAAGCGGGCAACGCTAACGGCAACGGTATATAGTCCTAAATCTCGACTACTTAAAAATCCTCCAATCAAAAACTGGTCAATTCGAGAATTTGCTATTTGGGAAATATCCCCAA
>JAYVIV010000185.1:0-3851 GCA_043769985.1 Arcicella sp. | reverse complement strand
AAATTTCCTTTACGTAATTCTGGTAAAGAAACCGTTCCATTTCCTCGGTCTGGGGCATCTTTAAGTCCCAAAAAGATTTCTCTTTCTCTAATTTTGTGGACGGGTTGCGTCAAATCACGATTATAACTTATGGCATTTGTGGCAAGATCAAGATGAGCATCAATGGTAAACATATTGCGATTATTTTTAACGATTTTTTAAATATTCTGATTCTTATTGCGGGATTGAAAAGTATCTTTGGCTTATTTCAATAATATCTTTTTTTCACCCCAAATCATTCCTAATGATGCAATTCCTACCAGTGTAATTGAATTCAAAGGCATTAAAATAGCGGCTACAATTGGAGATAAATTTCCTTGAATAGCAAAGGTTAAACCGATACAATTATAGAGTAAAGAAAAACCATAGCTGAACTTAATTACTTTCATGCCAAAGGTACAATAATTTAACAATTTAGGAAGATTTTTTAGGTTTTCAGCCTTCAAAATTGCATCACTCATAGGCGTAAAATTTAAGGCACTTTCCGTGAGGGCAATTCCTATATCAGCTTGTTTCAAAGCTCCTGCGTCGTTCAAACCATCGCCAATCATAATTACCTTTTTGCCTTGATTTTGTAAGTTTTTGATGAAGGCTAATTTGTCGTGTGGACTACAATTAAAGACTAAATTCTTTTTATCATGAAATACTTTTTCTAAATGTTCTCTCTCGGAATCATTGTCGCCCGAAAGCAAATAAGTGTCATAATTTTGTGTCAATATTTTGATAGTTTCTTCAATGCCTTCACGGTAATTATTTGAGATTTCAAAATACCCTAAATATTGATTATTTATTGATAAATGTGCCACTGAAGAGGTTTTTATTTGGTAATTATCTCCTTTAATATTGCCATTTACCCAATTTTTTGAGCCTAATTTTATATTCAGACCTTCAAAATTTCCCTCAATTCCTTTCCCTAACTTTTCTGCAAAATTTTCAATGCATAGATAAGTATCTTGTGACAATAAATGTCTGATTTTTATTGAAATTGGATGAGTAGAATTACTGACCAACGAGGCAACCATCTGTTCTTCAAAAGTGGAAAGTTGTCTCTGACCCGTGAACAAAGACGCAGAACCTTCTGGCTTTGTTATGGTTCCAGTTTTGTCAAAAACAATAGTATCACAGTTTGCCATTTGCTCAATCACATCGCCATTTTTTAGGTAAAAATGTTGATTCCCCAGCAGCCTCATGCCATTCCCTAAAGCAAATGGATAACTGAGTGATAAAGTGCAAGGACAGGCAATGATTAGGATGGAAACAAACGCATTGATGACCCTTGTAGAATCTTGAAAATACCAATAAATTGCCACTGAAAACGCCAAAGTCAGAACGCCAAAGGTGAAGTATTTGCCAACCAAATTAGAAAATGTTTTGATGCGGCTTTCCTGTTCTTTTTGAAAAGTATCATTATTCCAAAGTTGGGTTAAATAACTTTGTGACACATCCTTCAATACTTCCATTTCCAGTGTGCCTCTAACTTGCCTTCCACCCGCATACAAGAAATCGCCTAAATGTTTTTTTTCTGGAATGGATTCTCCCGTAACAAAACTATAATCAATCAGAGCATTTCCTTTGTAAAGCATTGAATCTGAGGGAATTAATTCTCCATTTCTGATTAAAATTTTGTCGCCTTTTTTTAATTCACTGATGGAAATGGAGTCTTCTTTTCCAAACAAAAGTCGGGTGACTGCCATGGGGAAATATGATTTGTAATCTCTTTCAAATGATAAGAAATTGTAGGTTTTTTGTTGAAACCATTTACCAATTAATAAGAAAAAAATTAAACCTGTTAAAGAGTCAAAATAACCTGACCCATGATTAAAAATGACTTGATAAATCCCCGTGAAAAAGGCAACAAGAATGCTCAAAAGTATGGGGAAGTCAATATTGATACTTCCTTTTTTGAGACTATTGAAAACGGAGTTGAAATATCCCGAGGCAGCGTAGAATACCACTGGAATTGCTAATATGATGTTTAAATAACCAAATACTATTTTATAAATATTATCTTCTAAACCTAAATATTCTGGAAAACTGAACAACATGATATTACCTGCACAGAAACCTGCAACCCCTAATTGAGTTAATAGTTTTCGTTCAATTGGATATTGCTTTTGTTTGACAATGTCTTGTTGTGAAATGAGTGGTTCATAACCCAAAGAAGTTAATAATTCAGCAATTTGACGAAGCGATACTTCCTTATGATTGAAGGTAATACTGACTTGCTTTTTCAAAAAATCGACTTGTGAACGCTCAATGGCAGGATTTAAGCGATAAAGATTTTCGAGCAAGTATAAACACGATGAACAGTGGATGGTGGGAATATAAAAAGTGACTTTTGAAATTATACTATTCTGAAAATCAAGTAGTTCGCTAATTATCGAAGAATTATCTAAGTGCGAAAAAACGCTAACTTGAGGTGTATTCCCAGTCACTTTTTCAAGGTCATAATACTGACAAAGGTTATTTTCTTCTAATATCTGATACACTGATTTACACCCATTACAGCAAAACTTCTTTTCTTCGATTTTAATATTTTCATCTGGGCATTCTAATCCGCAATGAAAGCATTGCGTTGAGGTGGCAGGTTGTGTCATTATGTTATTTTTAAACAAAATTCCAACCTATCGTCCTAACATTTGATGATTTATGTCTTGAAACTTACTGATAAAAGTCATAATTTGGGATAGGTTTTGTCATAAATTCTGAAGATTTTTTGAATGAATTTTGTTTTATAAATATCAATTTAGAGAAAATATGAAAACTATTCTTTTCCCAACCGACTTTAGTGTAAATGCAATTCATGCCTCCGAATATGCTGGTATGATAGCTAAACGCATGAATGCCAATATTGTCTTGCTAAACGTTTATTCTGTTCCCACGATTTCTGAATATCAATTACCAAACGAAATTGAGAATTTTATTAATTTTAACAAAAGTGAGGCAGAAGATAACTTGTCGGAATTTACGAAGGTGTTTTTGAAAAATACTGGTTTACAGCCCGATAGAGTATCAACAAGAGTTGAGTATGGCTTCGTTTCTGATAAAATAGTTGATACTGCTCGTGCGATACAGGCAGATATGATTGTTATGGGAACAAAGGGAGCAACCAACTTTTTCGATAAATGGCTGGGTACGAATGCCCAAAAAGTCATGAAGAATGCAAGTTGCCCTATCTGGATTGTTCCACACAAAGCATTAATTCATTCTCCTCAAAACTTTTTGTATGCCGCTGATTTTCAAGAGGATGAACTTTTGGCAACACATAAAGTAAAAGAATTGGCTGAACTATTTGGAGCAAAATGTAAAGTGGTTCACATTCATGATTATTTTGAGGCGAATATTGGTCATCGAATTGAAGAAACGGCTCATCAAATTAAAGATGTCTTTGATCATGATGAAATAACCGTACAAACACTTTATCGAGCAAATATTATTGAGGGATTAGAAACCTACATTCGTACACACAAGCCTGACGTTTTGGCAATGGCAATTCACGAAAAATCATTCTTTGATAGAATTTTTGATACAAGCATAACCAAACATTTTGTTCAAGAAGCCAACTTGCCCATTCTGACCTTTAGAAAATAGACTCATTATTTCAAGTTCTTGCATCCATCCGAGTGGCAAATGGATATCCACGAGTGATCGTTGTTCTTTTTGAAGTTAAAAATGGGAAAAGGACTGTTTTTTTTAGACTGTGCAAAACATCGTAAGGAACGGGAATTAAATAAGTTATCCAAATCTATACGAAGTAATTTTTGAACGATTTGAGGTCTAAAACCGCAATTTAGCATCGCTAAATGAGGATT
>JAYVIV010000184.1:0-37610 GCA_043769985.1 Arcicella sp. | reverse complement strand
ATTTCGCCTGATACGCTTTCCCATTTTTTGTATTATTTTAAGATAAAGTTAATAATTTTTTAATTATAAACTGTGTCCTAAAATTGGGGTACATTATATTCTAATGACTTTTCAAAGTTTGATATTTAGAAAGAAAATGAAAAAAAGAACAAATTTTCCATTAAAAACAATTTCGGTTACCCTAATTGTTTTAATTATGATATTACCGAACATAACGATTTACAGTTCAGTTGGTAATTATTCAAAAAATTCGTCTGCAACTGGTGCAAATGCAGTGTATAGTCAAACAGCATTGAGTAGTAATAATGAAAAAGCTTGTTGGCCTGCGGTTCTTGCAGTGGCAGCTGGTGTAGGATTAGTAGTTGTAGCAGCAGTAGGCGTAATTGACGGATGGAATAGCATTCATCAACAACTTAATGCCTATGCTGTTGCATCAAATTATAATTCAAATGATTTTTCTAAATATGATGTCAATTAAAACGGTGTTTAGCAAAGAGAATAACAAACTGTTCTCTTTGCTTAAAAAAATTATTCCAGCAATATTATACTCGATTTTAATTTTGCATTTTATGATTGTTGGGTTTAGTCAGTTTCCAGATAATCCCTTGCAACATCAATATAAAATCCAATTAAATCATTATATGGACCCATATTTTGCTCAAGCATGGACGCTTTTTGCACCTAATCCAGTTAACTCTAATATGAATTTACTTGTTCAATTTGAGTATCAAATAAATAACAAATATACTATTTCAGAGTGGCTTGATGCAAGCGACCCTTTAACAACAGAACATCAAATGACTTTCTGGTCACCTTCACAGAGAATTTCTAAGTTTTTAATGTCAAGCATGCAAATCGTCAACGATAATCATAACGAATTTTATAAATCTATCAAAGTTGATTCTATCCTTAATAAATTAGATTCTCTAAATGTACAAAAAATGTACGAAAAATCTATGACCTCGAACTACGGTCATCGTTCACTTATTCAGTACAGTAGCTTTGTTGCTCAGAAATATTTTTTTAGTAAAAATATTATACCTCAAAAAATATTTATTAGATACAAAATATTTAATTCCAAATTTCCAAGATTTTCAAAAAGAGATTTAGATTATTATGATTTAAAAAATTATACATATTCTCAATTAACAAGTTTAAAAAGTCAATTAAAATAATTTATGAAAGAAAAATACACAATAGGATTAGGTTGTCTTAGAGTAATCACTTGTCTTCTTGTGATTAAAAATATGTGTTTTTATTTACCTACATCAAAAGAGTTATTTGGGTCTGTTGGAATTTTTCCATATTCATCATACTTAGAATTATTAGAAAGTTATCATCTTTCATTTCTTGCTTACCCATTTAATCAACCATTTGCACCACAAATATTTCTCCTAATCGTGATTTTATTTTCAGGGGCTTATTTACTTGGTTATGGTGGTAGAGTTTCAGGTATATTTTTGATAATACTTTTGTCTGTACTTAAGTTTAGAAACGGGTTTATTTTAGATGGTAGTGATAATGTAATCCAAGTTACATTACCTTTTTTGGTTATAGCAGACAGTCATTATTTTTTTAGATACACTGAGAAATCTATCAAAGAAAATGATGCTCCTGATATTGTTGAATATTTTTGGATTAGTGTAAAAAAGGTTGCACTGGTTGGATTAATGATTCAAGTTTGTTATATTTATTTCTTTACTTCATTAGCCAAACTACAAGGAGATGTTTGGTTGAATGGGACCGCAATTTATTATACAATGAGAGTTAGTGATTTCATGGCAACTTCGTGGAATATCCCTTTAACAAAAAATCATTATTTTGTTGTATTGGGTACTTACTTTACGATAATTTTTGAGATAGCATTCCCGTTCCTGATTTGGTTTAAAGAAACAAAGTATTGGATAATATTATCAGGAATAATATTGCATATAGGGATATGGATATTTATGAGAATTGATAATTTCTCTTGGATTATGATAGGTACTTATTTTATATTTATTAATGACCAAGAATATATGAGTATCAAAAATAAGATCGTTAATAGACATTTTAGAATTACTAAGCTATTTACAAACTAAATAAAGATAATGATAGAATATTTAAGGTATATACCTCTTTTTTTAGCATATACAGTAAGTTCATATGTAATATACATATTGTTCAAAGAGGGTATATTAAAATTAAAAAATAACAAGGTTTTAACTTTTAAAGTATTTTTTATCACGATTTTCGTTCCATATGTTTTGTTTTTATTTTTGTCAAAAATATTCCCAATCCTATATAAGCCGTTACATTCTGTAATTGCCATAGGTATGTTATCATTCATAATAGTAAATATATTTTTAAACATAATTAAACAAAATGATGAGCAAAGAAAATAGTTTACATACTTTAAGTCATTTGAAGGCAGGAATAATTTCAGGATTAATAACTTTTGCTATTTCATACATTATTCTTTACCGCTGGCAAAGAGATGGATTCAATACAATGGAAATTTCTTTAATGGCTATATTAACTGGTATTATAATTTTTTTTATAACTATTGCTGTAACTATATGGCATGTAAATCAGTATAGAAAAGATTGTAATATTGAGAATATAATTCCTATGAAAAAAGTATGGTCTGTTTTAATTATTGCGGTTTTATCGTTATTATTTTTATCTCTTTTTGACTCAATACTCTTTTATTTTATTGATAAATCTATACCTCAAAGTTATGCTGAAGGTTTAAGTAATTTAGTTAGATCAAGTGGACAGGAAACGGATTCACTCAATGAATTCGATGAAATACCTTTTATGTTACAGAATAGTGTAGTTATAATAATTGCAGCTATTTTTGGTAGTTTGATATCAATTCTATTTATTAAAAAAGATGGAATAATATTTGGCACTACTAATGATTACATAAGATGATTCACCACCGATACAGAATTGATTAAAAATGGTAAATTTAGAAAATTATCAGATAATATTTTTTGATGGGGAATGTACATTCTGTAATAAAAGTATTAATCTACTAATTAGATTCGACAAAAAGAGAGTTTTCAAGTTTGCTTCTTTACAATCAGAATTAGGACAAAATTTACTTAAAAGATTTAAAAAAGATGCTACTGTTTTTGACTCAATAATCTTATATGATGGCTTTGAAATCTTTGAAAAATCTGACGCATTTATTAAAATTTGTAATCAACTTCCAAGCGGTTGGAAACTTCTTTCTGTTGTTAAAGTTTTACCCTATCCAGTTAGAGATTTTTTTTATGACTTGATAGCCAAAAATAGGCATACTTTTTTTGGAAAGACAAATTCATGTATAATCCCATCAAAAGAAGAAAGAGAGCGATTCATTTAAGTATTTTCTTTCCGTAGTCGGTAGAACCTCTCTGTCCATGGCTGAATCTCACGTTGTTGTCTGTGTCTTCACAGACAATCTTGAATTATTTTTCCTGTGTCTTCACAAACAACCTATCTCCGTGGCTGATGTCCCACCAGACATTGTGCGTAAGCAACTCGCAAATTAAAAAATGTTCAAAATATATTTAACAATCAAATATTTGCAATGCTTACGCACAATGTCTGGTGGGACACCAGCCACGGGACGGACATTTATAGTTTTGGGAAAGATATTGATATTAAAAAACGAACTAAGGATGTGAAAAATGTTGATATGAAGACGGAAGAGTAATAAATTTGAAGTAAAATTTTAGATTTTTGAAAAGTTGGTTAATATACTTTAACCAACTTTTTTGCTTGTATTCCCTCAACCAAATTTCAAAATATACCATTCAAAAATAAATTACTCTACATATTTGATAGACTAAACAGAACAACTATATTTGTATCAAAATTTAGCCTCAAAAATCAAGATAATCAATTAGTTAGCAAATGAATGTAGAATCTCCTTCGCAAATAAGTGCCGTCAGTGCGAGTAAAAGCAATATTTATTCCTCCAAATGGCTTTGGTTCGGAATTCCTATTACCCTTTTGGTGGGGCTTGCCAGTATTTTGATTTATAATTATCATGCTCTTTTTTCCGTTGAAAAATTAGTGGAAGGGATTAATCAAGACTTTTTTATTTATTTAATGATTGGCGTTTTTGCTCAATTGGTGGACGGCACTTTGGGCATGGGCTACGGAGCAACTTCAACCTCATTTTTGATGTCCGTGGGTGTTCCTCCTGCTATCAGTAGCACGGGTGTACACGTAGCTGAAATGTTCACAACGGGGGCATCAGCAATCTCGCATTACAAATTTAAAAATATTAATAAAAGATTAGTTACTTATCTGTTAATTCCAGGCGTAATTGGCTCAATAATAGGGGCTTATCTATTGTCGGATGTCATTGATGGTAAGGTTATTAAACCATTCATTGCGGTTTATATGATTGTTTTGGCGGTAATGATTATTATAAAAGGATTACGAAATAATAATGTAAAAAAGAAGACTAAAAACTTAGGACTTTTAGCTACTTTCGGAGGCTTTATGGATGCCGTTGGTGGTGGAGGCTGGGGTCCTATCGTTACTTCAACATTGATTGGCAGAGGTCGTGACCCACGATATACCATTGGTTCTGTGAATGCCGCTGAATTTGCGGTGTCGTTTGCGAGCGGTATTACTTTCCTACTTTTTCAAGGGGTAAACGGTTGGCAGGTGATTGCGGGATTAATTGTGGGGGGAGTGGTTGCGGCACCATTTAGTGCTTTCTTCGTGAACAAAATTCAAAGAAAGCCCATGACCATTGTGGTAGGATTTTTAATTATTGTATTGAGTATCAGAACGTTATATCCATTTATTTTAAAATTATTTTAAGAAATATAAATTGTGGTGATTTAGAAAAGGTCGGCAAATTGCTGACCTTTTTTTGTTTCAATTATTCACAAAAGGAGAACAAAGGTCAATGTGTAAGTAACAAAACCTTAAATTTACTTTATTAAAAGCAAACTCCAAATCCAGTCTCCATGAAACGTCTTTTGCTCCTTTTTTTATTAATATCGGCAGGTATTATTTCCTCTTTTCAATTCTTTTCAAAACATGGAAATGCCAACGAAGATTGGGCAGAATATTTGGGCGGACCCGACCGTAATCATTATTCAAGTTTAACTCAAATTACGCCCGAAAACGTTAAAAACCTTCAAGTTGCGTGGACGTATGCAGCACCCGACACGGGTCAAATGCAGGTAAATCCAATCATTGTGGGAGGCGTTTTATACGGGGTAACTTCTGCCGTGAGGGCTTTCGCTTTGGATGCCATCACGGGCAAAGAAATTTGGCGTTTTGGCGACCCTTTGAACGCTTGGCACAGTACAAGTAGGGGTGTTGCCTATTGGGCAGAGGGCGAAGACAAGCGGATTTTATACACCATTGGCTCATTTTTATACGCCCTAAATGCCAAAACTGGAAAAATTATTGAAACCTTCGGAGAAAATGGAAAAGTTGATTTGCACACTGGATTGCCCGATATTGCCAAAAATAAATTCATTATTTCCAATACCCCAGGCACTATTTACGAAGATTTAATCATTATGCCCCTCCGACTTTCGGAAGGTTCAGATGCTGCCCCTGGCGACATTCGAGCGTTCAATGTGAAAACGGGGAAATTGGCTTGGACTTTCCATACCATTCCTTATCCAAACGAATTTGGCTACGAAACTTTTCCAAAAAATGCCTATAAAAATGAAGGAATTGGGGCGGCAAATAATTGGGCGGGCATGGCAATTGATAGGAAAAGGGGCATTTTATTCGCTCCAACGGGTTCGGCGGCGTATGATTTCTATGGAGGAAATCGGAAAGGGAAAAACCTATTTTCCAATTGCCTTTTAGCCTTAAATGCTCGTACAGGAAAACGTCTTTGGCATTATCAAACCATGCACCATGATGTCTGGGATAGAGATCATCCAGCACCGCCAAATTTGGTTACGATTAAACAAAATGGCAAGCTGATTGATGCAGTCGCACAAGTGACAAAACAAGGCTATATATTTGTTTTTGAGCGAATTACGGGTAAACCTTTATTCAAGATTAATGAAGTGTCAGCTCCAAAATCTATTCTTGTGGGTGAGCAAACTTGGGCAACGCAACCTATTCCGACCAAACCTGCTTCAATGGCAAGACAATCGTACACGCTTACTGAAAAAGACATTAGTCCCTACGCTGAAAATCGGGAGGAATTAATTGCCCAATTAAAAACGTATCAGACGGCATTGTTCGCTCCACCAAGTAAGGAAGGAACCGTAATTTTGCCAGGTTTTGACGGTGGTCCAGAATGGGGTGGGGCAGCCGTGGACAAAGAGGGAATTATGTACGTCAATTGCAATGAAATGGCTTGGATTTTAAAGATGAAAGATACGCCAAAACAAGAGGCTCTCGCCAGTTTGCCTTTGGGCGAAAAAGTTTATACAACCACTTGCACAGTTTGCCACGGCAACGACAGAAAAGGAAATACCAAAAGCGGTTATCCATCTTTGGTGGATATTGGCACGAAAAGAAACAAAGAATATGTAATGCAAATCATCACCAATGGCAAAGGAATGATGTCAGGTTTTACGACCTTAAACGTCAATGAAAAACAAGCCTTAGTCAGTTTCTTATATGGAGAAGAAAAGAAAGAAGTAGGAGGGGAGACGAAAACCAAAATGCCCTATTTGCCCTACGTAAGCACAGGATACAACAAGTTTTTGGATAGTAAAGGCTTACCCGCCATTGCTCCACCCTGGGGAACACTCAATGCCATCGACTTAAATACGGGTGGATTTCTCTGGAAAGTACCCTTCGGTGAAGAGGAATCTTTGAAGGCAAAAGGCATCAATAATACTGGTACTGAAAACTACGGAGGAGCGATTGTAACGGCAAGTGGACTTTTATTTATTGCCGCTACGAAAGATGGGAAATTTAGAGTTTTTGATAAAAAAACGGGTAAAATTTTGTGGGAAACAACCCTCCCAGCCGCAGGATTCGCCACGCCTTCCACTTATCAAATCAATGGAAAACAGTACGTTGTGATTGCTTGTGGAGGAGCTAAATTAGGGACGAAAAAGGGGAATCAGTACGTGGCTTTTGCGTTGCCATAAGTGTAATACGGACAGCCTTGTCTGTGGTTGAAATAAAAAATGCTAACCACGGATAAGGAATTATACACCCAAAATAGGATTATAATTATCGTTTTTTTCATAATTGTTTTTTTTATTTCCGTGGTCGGTGTCCCACCGAACATTGTGCGTTAGCAATACAAGTATATGATTATCAATGAATTATGAAAGAAAGAGGTCATTGAAATATAACTCAATGACCTCTGTTTACTTTTGGGTACTTATAACTCCTCTCCACAGTTAGCTGACGCATTTTGGCTGAACTGGGCGTTCCCGTGGGAGACTCAGCCACGGGGATTACGTGGTTCTACCGACCGAGGAAACACAGTTATGCTATGAAAGATGCTTCCGTAAGTGTCGTTTGTGAAAACACAAACAACGGCAAAAACACAAGTATATGATTATCAATGAATTATGAAAGAAAGAGGTCATTGAAATATAATTCAACGACCTCTTTTACTTTTGGGTATCCATAACTCCTCTCCACAGTTAGCTGACGCATTTTGGCTGGTCGAGAGACTCAGCCACTGGGACAACGTGGTTCTACCGACCGAGGAAATAGAAAAAATCGGTCGTTGACATTAATTTCGACGACCGATTTTTTGTTTTTGGGTACTTCTAACTTTTCTCTTCGGTTTGCTGACGCATTTTGGCTGGTCGAGAGACTCAGCCACGGGGACAACGTGCTTCTACAGACCGAGAAAACACAAAGGCATAAACCTATGACCAGAATCATGTTAATGATTTAAACAAAGCGAATAAAATTTCCAAAATATGAAATTTCAATACTTACATTTTCATACAAAACAATCTTATCTAATATTGAATTAGGTATTAGTATTTTATATGTTTTCCTTTCATCTCTTTTCAATCTTAAAATAGATTTGCTATAAGAAATAGTGCTTACCCCCATAATTATACCGTGTAATGTTTTTGATTTCTTCGGTATAATAGTTACAATGATTGCCAACAAGGAAATTATTAAAAAACCATACATCTTATCTCTAATGTAAAACACAGAAAGGACAAAGAAGAAGATTATAAGTATTTTTTTTATTATTGACATTTTGTTAAACTTAATTTATATTGTAAATCTGCATTATCTGTACATTGAAAGTATTTCGAGACAGCCGTATAGAGTCCTATCGTTGCTCCTATTGAGGCTCCTGATATTCCACCTATTATTGCTCCAGCTGTTCCCACTGCCACAGTACCTAAACCTGGTATAAAAAAAGTTCCACCTGTCGCACCAACAACTGAACCAACACTCGCTCCCGCTGCCCCTGCTGTAATTAATCCCCCCCAACCATATAATACTAAGTCGGTCAAAGCACTACTATTGCAATTGTTATAAGCTATTGCTTGATACGTTTTAGCTTCATCTTGACAGGCTTTTATTCTTGTTCGTTTCTGCGGAAGTGTTTCTTTAGTAGGATCTTCTGTCGAACTGCCAGTACTTCCAGTTCCAGCACCTCCGCCAGAACTGCTACTTCCAGCAGGACTACCACCATTGGCAACACCACCACCAGCATATGGTCCAGGAGGAGGAGTTGGTCCTGTGTAGGGAGGTGCTGTAACAGTAACTCCTGGTAATCCACCACCATCGACTGTTACTGGATCATAATCGGGGTTTGGAATCATATTCACAACAGGCACAGAACTAACTCCAACACAATGACCAGTAAAAGGATTACAACACATCCCATTTCCATTTGGCAAATACCCATCTGGGCAACCTCCGCCAGTCGGTGGGGGTGTTGGGTTTGGTGTCGGATTTGGTGGTGGTGGTGTTCCACCCCCTTCAATCATACATTCCCCCGTAAAAGGATTACAACACATTCCTTGTCCATTCGGTAAATATCCATCTGGGCAACCTGCCATACTTGATGAAACTACAGGGTTTTGAAATATGGGTTTAACACTTTTGGAGGTTGTTCCGTAACCCCAATAATATACCCCATTCTTACTGCCGTTCTGCAAATAAACCTCTAACGTACCCGCTGAGAGGGGTTTATCAATGGAAACGGTTAATAATTCTGCATCATTTTTAGCTTCGCTACTAATGGGTTGTTCCCACGTTTCCAAGAGTTTTCCACGGGTATCTCGGTGCTGAATCCAAAGCCCTGCCTGTGGTATTCCTCTTGGTCGGTTTTTCCAAATACTTGGTAAAGTGGCAACGCTTACGCCCAAGGGCAATAATGGAGAAACCCTATTGGCACTTTTACCTTCTGTCAAAGTAGCCTTATTTAATTGCGTACTTACCGCAATCCCTGCGGTGGCAATTACTAAATTTGTCCAAAACTTTTGCGTATTTCCCGAACGATAACTTACATAAAGATTAGTGTTTATGTTGGTCGTTAAAGTACCCGCTTTAAGGTCAATTTTTTCTAACAACACCTGTTTGTCCGATATTACTTTCACATCGGCTTGGCATTCTACACAGCATTTTTGGGCTTGTAGGGTATTTTGGGTGAAGAGTAACGCAAATATGAGCATTACCTTTACAATGTTATACAATTTTCGCATTTTTTAAAAATTTAAGAGTGAAAATATTATTTGATTATTTTAAAATTATATTGAAAGATGCTTTGGAATCCACGGAGCAGTGATTGGTGGAATAGATGGACTACGATTCAAGTAAAATGGCTCCCAAATACCACCTTCTCCTTCAAAATTGGCTTGTTCAGAGGAATACAGAAGTTGTACGCTCGACCAACCATTATTTTCCAAAAATGCCTTGTAGATAGCCGTGGGTACAGAATAGTATTGAAAATTATTTGCTTGTATGAACTCATCTTGGTAATTAGGCAGAGCAATAATTCCCCATTTCTGAATTTCAACGTAGTTTCCTTTTTGAGAGAAAGTGATTTTGCTTCCACCAAGGTTAAGGTCAATAATTTCACCTGTGCCATCAACACTGGTCTCGAAATCAATATGGGCATTTTCGCCATTCAGAAAAGTGAAAACACCACGAGCTAAAACTATATCATTCTTGGTCGGACGAAATGTTGAACCACTGAAATTTGGTGAGGTATCATCTCCTATTTTTTTGAAAAATTGAGAAGCCTTTTCTACATTATATAAAAAAATAATCTTAGACTTATCAGTAGGTTTTGCTACTTTTTGCCAACGATTGATTTCAATCAAATTAAGTATTTGTACGATATCTTTTTGTGGAGGAGGTTGCGGTGAAATATCATCAGATTTACAGGCAACAAAGCCTTGCAAAGCCGTTATGACAATTACTAAAAGAAGATTTATTTTTTTCATGGTATTATGTATTTGGGTTTGAAATATGAAATTTGATGTCCCAAATTTTGGAGTTTTACGTTACATAACATGAATAATTAATGAATACGTTATTCATTTTTGTGAATAAAATATTCACTCAAAAAACTTGTTTTACATTTTGTTCTAAATATATTTGTAAGTATTTTAATCACTAATCTATAAAAATATTAATTCAACCTAAATTCTCAATTAGACAATGAACACTTTATAACATTTACCTACATTTGCAAAAGGAGTAACTTTAAGAGTATTGAGAAGCACTTACAAATTATCTCAAAAAGCGGTTGCACCAGTTTTGAAAATGTCACAATCAACTTACAGTCGCATGGAAAATGAAGAAAAAGAATTAAGCTCTGAAGAATTAGAAAATATTCTGAAAGCCTTAAAAAATGATGGAAATTTAGTGATAGTAGGAAGTCACTTTACGCAAACAAATAATACTGATGTAAATTTGGAGGAGAAATACAAAGCAATTAAAGAAGAGAATTCTGAATTGAAAAGTGAGATAAGGGAATTAAAAAATGAGTTAAAAAGTACGAATGAAAGGTATATTGAAAAAATGGAAAGGCTTTTTGGAATGTTAGAGGTAAAGCATCAAACGATGATGGCGTAGATTTATAAATAGAGAAAAGCGGTAAAGTGTTAAGGCATTTTATCGCTTTTTTTTGTAATTTGATGCTTCAAAATTTACAAAAATTAACTATGAAACAATTCCTACAATTCACATTATACCTACATATTTTCGCAGGCTTTATTGCCTTGGTTACAGGGCTCGTTCCGATGTTTTCTAAGAAGGGAGGAATCACTCATATTCTCTGGGGAAAAGTATATTATTGGGCAATGTTCATCGTGGCTTTAACGGCATTAATCCGCTTCCAGATGAAACTGAACTTGATTTTCTTGTCTGGAATTGCCATCTTTAGTTTTTATAATACCTTTACGGGTGTGCGATTAATTCATCGGAAAGATAATCCAAAACCTAAATTTGTTGATTGGTTTGGGGCAATTTTAATGGTAATGGGATCTTTGGGAATGCTGTATTTTAGCTATTTGGCTTATCAAAAAGCTAATACTTTTTATACCGTTCTTTTCACGGTTTTTGGGTTATTTATGCTCGTTTTATCCTTAGAAGATTTGCGGGTTTTTACAGGCAGAAAACAGATTGATAACGATGTTCCATTGCAAACTCGCTACTGGTTTCAGAACCATATTTCACGCATGGGAGGGTCTTACATTGCAACCGTAACGGCTTTTTTGGTGGTAAACAATCCGCCCCAAATTCCTGGTCTGGTGGTTTGGATTGCCCCTGGGGTGATTGGTGGGTTCGTCATTAGGCGTACTCAGAAATTTTATAGGGATAAATTTGGGAGATAGATTAGCAATAAAAAAGACCACATCTGATTTGGATGTGGTCTTTTTGTTGTTAATCTACTTCTTCTTCCTCCTCATTTTCTTCGCCTCCGCCAATAATTTTTTCGCTTCATCTCGTTGGGTGGCTTTGCGGTCGGTGTCGTCAATTACTTGTTTAAAATATTCAATTGCCTTATCATAATCTTCTTCCTGCGAAGCAATTTTCCCCAACGCCACCATCGAAGACCAGTAATATCCAGAATTGGTGGTGCCTGTATTTTTGGCAAATTCAAGCGTTTTTAAAAAATATTCCTTTGCTGTTTTTGTGTCTTTATCATAGTTATAAGCATAATATGCCAAGATATATGCTGCATAACGCCCACTCACACCCTCATACCCTGGGTAACGCTCTTCAATCTTCTTTAAAATACTTTTAGATAGTGTTTTAGCCTCACTTACGTGACCCAATACGAAGGCACTACGGGCATGGAAACGTTCAAAAAATGGATTATCAGGATAAGATTCGTGGGTATATTTTGCTAAATTCAATGCCTTATCGTTCATGTTTTCAATCCCATAAATCTGCAAAAGAAAATAACGGGCTTCCGTGCGAGTATAAAAAGCATTGTAACTCACCTTTTCTAATTGCGTGATTCCCTTGGGTTTATCACCTTTTGGAAACAACCAAAGCACAGGGCGAAGCAATGGATAATTTTCTTTTACGTAATAGAAATAATAATTATACAAACCGTCACCGAACATCAATTCTGGACTAAAATCTGCAAAAGAGCGAGATTTATCCAAATATTTTAAAGCATTTTTAGCTGCAAAGGTTGCCTTTGACCAATGCTTTCTTTCCGAATGCAAACGTCCTTTGAAAGCATACGCCGCCGCCATGAAAAATGCCGCTTCGGGGTTTTCAGAATCATCCCAAATCTTCTCGGCTTTTTCGATACTTTTATCCATGTAAGCCAGACATTTTTCGTCATAAAGGGCGTTTTCAGTGTTTGGGACGATTTTCCACCACTCCATCAAGCCCATCAAAAATTCGGGCAATGGATGGTCTGGATATTTCACTTTCAGATAAGTAAACTCTTTTTCGGCTTCATAGAACTTGAAATTATACATGTGATTAATGGCAGTAGTAGCCTCAATCTGCACTTCATTCGTCAGCAAGAGCATTCCTTTTGAGCGTTCCTTTTCTGCCTTTTCAGTATCTTTCCACCACTGTGCCGATGCTGTTTGATAATTAATTTCAAGCAACAGAAACACTGAAAATATCTTTATAATCGTACTAAAATTTAACGCTGTTTTCATTTTTTGTGTATCTTTTATTATTACAAAATTAACGAAAAGATAGGGTAAAAAGTATTTTAAATTAAGTTTCACTTATTTTTGTCGAAACAGAATCAGCATTTATGAAATCAACTATCCAAGTACACGATAAGCACTTTGAAGTCTTTATTGAAAAATACATTATCGAGAAACGAATCACTGAGTTAGCTTCTGAAATTAATCAAGATTACGAAGGCAAACGCCCGCTTTTCTTAGCAATTCTTAACGGCTCATTTATGTTTGCTGCCGAGTTGATGAAGTCAGTAAACGTGGGTTGCGAAATCACCTTTTTGAGGGTTTCATCATACCAAGCCACTGAATCAACGGGCAAGGTTCATCAAATTTTAGGGCTGTTGGAAAACATCGAAAATAGAGACGTAATTGTGGTTGAGGACATTGTGGATACGGGTTTAACGATGATTGAAATCAAACAACAATTATTAGCCCAAAATCCAGCGTCATTATCCATCGTAACACTATTTCAAAAACCCGAAGCTTTAAAGCAACCCATTGATATTCAATACATTGGATTTGAAATTGAAAATAAATTTGTGTTGGGGTATGGTTTAGATTATGATGGATTGGGTAGGAATTTGAGTGATTTGTATGTGTTAGTTGAGCCATGAGCAGCGAGCAATGAGTTGTGAGCAACGAGCGATAAATTTATTACTGACATGAGAACTTAGTGACTCAAATCTCATTGCTCACCGCTCAAAGCTATCAAAAACGTTAATCTTTTGTTAATAAATACTTTCCAAAAATTAAGCACGTTTTAACTTTAAACCAAATAACAAACCAATGAACAAATTAGCTAAATTTCTGTTAATCAGTACTTTAATCTTCACGAATGCCTTCGTGAGTAACGCTCAACAAGTAATTATGGAAAAACCACTTGTCAAGAAAATTGAAGTGACAGGCAGTGCTGAACAGGAAGTTCTGCCCGATGAAATCTTCGTAACTGTTTCCCTTCGTGAATATTTTAAGGATAAAGACAATAAGAATAAAATTGATATTATGGTTTTGGAAAAACAACTCCAAAAAGCTGTAGAAGAGGCAGGAATCCCCAAAGAAAATTTTACCATTGGAACTATCAACGGTTACCGTGAATGGTGGGGAAAAAAGAAACCAACGACTTTTTTGGAGAGCAAAAGCTATATCTTGAAAGTCCCAAATCTGTATAAAATTGATGGTATAATTTCAAAGGTGGACGACAAAGGAATTGCCTACACGAACATCGACCGCTATGAGTTTTCTAAGATTGAACAATTACGTAAAGAAATCAAAATTAAGGCTTTACAGGCAGCAAAAGAGAAAGCAAAGTATCTTTTAGAAGGCATTGGCGAACAAATAGGCGAGGCATTGGACATCATTGAAATTGACCAAAGTTATTCCCCTCAGCCCGTATATTCAAACATGATGATGAGGTCGGCAAGAGTTGAAGCAACGGCAGATGCTATGCCCGAAAGCAACGTTGACGTACAAAAAATCAAAGTACGTTACGAAATGAAAGCATCTTTCAGAATAAAATAGTCTTTCGTGAATTAGCTCACGGATTTGACGAATTAGACACGGATTAGCACGGATTTCTTTAAAATTTATCCTTGTAAATCCGTGTCTAATCCGTGTAATCCGTGAGCTAATTTGGTAGCGTATCAATAATTAATCATTAAATTGTAGCACGATTCGCAGAGTCGTGCTATTTTTGTTTATTCAAGAGATGAAACTCAAAATTATTCAAACCCAAGACTATGTTTTTAGAAAAAGATTTCAGCCAAATCAACGAATTAGGAATTGATTTAGAAACTGTTTATCAGCAAATTAATGATTTCAAAGAAGGTTTCCCTTTTATGCAATTGCAAAAAGCCGCTACCCTCAACGACGGTGTAATGAAATTGACAGAAGAGCAATTAGAAAGTTTTACAGCACTTTATGAAAAAAAAGTTTCAAAACTGATTCCACTCAAATTTGTCCCTGCCTCAGGAGCGGCTACACGTATGTTTAAATCCTTATTTTCTTATTTAGAAGAAGGTAAATCTGACAAATCAACCGATCAGTTTTTTGATAAATTATCAGATTTTGCTTTTGCCGAAGATTTAAAGAAAATATTGCCTGAAAATGCTGATAATCAGATGATTGTGGATTATTATTTAACCCGAAAAGGCTTAGATTATGGTTCACTTCCGAAAGGGCTCTTGAAGTTTCATAAATACGAAAACGAATCTCGAACTGCCTTAGAAGAGCATTTGGTTGAGGGGGCAAATTATGCCAATAACGATGGAAATGTAAAACTTCATTTCACGGTTTCACCTGAACATTTGAGTAGATTTTTGAAATTATTGAATAAAGTTGTGCCTGATTATGAAGAAAAATTCAACGTAAAATACGACATTTCCTTTTCAGAACAACGCCGTTCAACTGATACAATTGCGGTGAATATGGACAATACTCCTTTCCGTGAAAAGGATGGGTCGCTGTTGTTTCGCCCCGCAGGTCATGGAGCTTTATTAGCCAATTTGAATGACATTACAGCCGATATTATTTTCATCAAAAACATTGATAATGTCGTTCCAGACCGTATAAAACAGCCAACAATCGCTTACAAAAAAGCGTTGGCAGGGGTTTTATTGAAATTTCAAGACCGTATCTTTGATTATCAATATCAACTAAAAGAATGGGCTTCTGAGCCGCTATTGATGGAGCTTTCTAACTTTTTTGAGAACGAGCTTTGTGTTCTACCTCCCATCGGATTTATGGGTATGAACCACAACGAAAAGGTGATGTATTATCAGAAAAAACTCAATCGTCCTTTGCGAGTTTGTGGCGTTGTGCCGAACACTGGCGAGCCTGGCGGAGGACCTTTCTGGTGTAAAAATTCGGACGGTTCAACATCATTACAAATTGTGGAATCGGCTCAAGTGGATATGGATGATGAAGCACAGAAGGCTCTTTTCAACGAATCAACGCACTTTAATCCCGTTGATTTGATTTGTTCGATGAAAAATTACAAGAATAGAAAGTTTGATTTAATGGAATTCCGTGACCCAAAAACGGGCTTTGTTACGCAAAAATCAAAAGATGGTCAAGACCTAAAAGCCCAAGAATTACCTGGACTTTGGAATGGTTCAATGGCAAATTGGAATACTGTTTTTGTAGAAGTGCCATTGATAACTTTTAATCCCGTGAAGACGGTAAATGATTTGTTGAGAGAGGAGCATCAGTAGAGAATGATTAGACCACGGATTGTACGGATTTAACGGATTTACACGGATTTTTTAATAAAAAACAAATAAAAAATCCGTGTAAATCCGTAGCATCCGTACAATCCGTGGTCTAACAATCTTCCTAAAACAATTGTTCAGCTCGATATTTTGGCACAATTCCCAAGTGAATATACGCCCGTTCGGTGGCTTCACGTCCACGAGAAGTGCGTTTCAAAAATCCCTCTTGAATTAAAAATGGCTCATAAACTTCTTCAATCGTTTCTGCCTCTTCACCACAAGCGGTTGCAATAGTTGTCAATCCAACGGGACCGCCCTTGAACTTCTCTACGATGGTTGTCAGAATACGAATATCCATTTCATCCAAGCCGTTTTTATCCACATCCAAAGCCAAAAGAGCCATTTCTGCAATTTCTATGGTAATGCTTCCATTGCCTTTCACTTGGGCAAAATCACGAGTTCTCCGTAAAAGATTGTTCGCAATACGTGGTGTTCCACGACTCCTTCTCGCAATTTCATAAGCTGCATCCTCATTGATGGGCGTTTTCAAAATCTCACAAGAACGTTTCACGATTGATGTTAATAACTTAGCATCATAATATTCCAGGCGACAATTAATTCCAAACCTTGCCCGCAACGGAGATGTGAGCATTCCTGCTCGTGTGGTTGCCCCGATGAGCGTAAAAGGATTTAAAGAAATCTGAACGCTTCTTGCATTAGGTCCCGAATCTAACAAAATATCAATCTTATAATCCTCCATTGCTGAATATAAATACTCCTCAACGATAGGATTCAGTCGGTGGATTTCGTCAATAAAAAGTACGTCATAAGGTTGGAGATTGGTTAAAAGTCCTGCCAAATCAGAAGGTTTATCAAGCACTGGTCCCGATGTAATTTTGATATTGGTTTTTAACTCATTTGCTACAATGTTTGATAGCGTAGTTTTCCCCAAACCAGGAGGTCCGTGCAGAAGCACATGGTCGAGAGCCTCTTCACGTTGGCGAGCGGCGGTAACGAAAACCTTTAAATTTTCTAATATTTTATCTTGCCCCGCAAAATCCTCAAACGACAAGGGGCGTAAGGCACGTTCAATTTCTTTTTCAACGTTAGAAAGGACTTCTGTTTCCCCCTTTAAATAATCTTCTCGCATAATTTTAATTTCGGATTTTCTATTCTCTATTCAAAAATACGGCTATTTATGTTCTAATAAAACAATGAATATATTTTTCTTTACAAAGGCTGATTAGACCACGGATGATAATGATTATACGGATTTACACGGATTTTTTAGTAAAATATTTTGTGGACAAAAAGTAAAATAGAAAAAGGATGATAGTGAATAAACGAATTTATACCTGTTGTAGAATCTAAATGAAATTTAAAAAAATCTGTGTAAATCCGCCCAATCCGTGTCATCCGTGGTCTATTTGGTCTATGAGATACAAAGTGTAAGGTTCAATAGTTATTTAACAATCTTTTGCTTTAATTTGTGCAATAATTTCTGTAAATAAAACCATTAAATCAATCAAAAACATGACATCAATATTTCTTGGCGAATTTGTCGGTACTGCTGTTTTAATCTATCTCGGAAACGGTGTTGTTTCCAATGTATTACTCAAAGGCTCGAAGGGAGAGGGAAGTGGCTGGATAGTGATTACGGCTGGTTGGGCTTTTGCTGTCACGATGGCAATTTTCGTATCCACAAAATTTGGAAGCCCTGCGGCACATTTAAACCCTGCCGTAACAGTTGCAGAAGCCGTTAAATCAGGCGATTGGAGCAATGCAGGAGCATTTATTTTAGCTCAAATGTTGGGAGCAATGTTTGGTTCAGTACTGGTTTGGCTTCAATATTTTCCACATTGGGCAATCACGGAGGACAAAGGCTTAAAGTTAGCTTGCTATTGCAATGCACCAGCCATAAGAAACCCATTTGCCAATTTCACGGCTGAATTTTTGGCTACTGGTTTAGCAATTATTGCTTTGGGTTCGTTCGGTTCAATCACCACTGGATTAGGTCCTTTCACGGTTGGAATTTTAGTTTGGGCAGTAGGACTATCTTTAGGAGGATCAACGGGTTATGCCATTAATCCTGCTCGTGATTTGGGTCCTCGAATTGCTCATTTTTTGTTGCCAATTTCAGGAAAAGGTACATCAGATTGGTCTTATTCATGGATTCCAGTGGCAGGACCGATTGCTGGGGCAGTTGCAGGAGCTTTGGTCTTGAAGATGATATAAAACTTACTTTTATATAAAAAAGGGTTATTTTGAATGTTCAAAACAACCCTTTTTTATATAAATATTTTAAGATTAAGTAGTAACTAAATTAGTGTTTGACATTGAATATCCTGCTTGTTTCGAAGTAAAGTTGCTTTCTGTTTTCGTAAATAAACCTTTTTCTTGATAAATGACAAACATTTCGTACATATTTCCAATCACAAAAACCACAATGGTTGGCAACACCACAAACATCCAATCGAAATAATAATTTCTTACAGATTCAAACAAAAAATTACAGGCGGTCAAAAACATTCCAAATGGTAATGTGTAATAAATCGAATTCAAAAATACCGATAAAGGAATATTTCGAACTTTTTTTAGAGGGGTACGGACAGTATTCATAATAATTTTATTGGGTATGTTAAAATAATCCTTAAATTAATAGAGTAAACTTAATAGGTAAATCGTTTAAATTCAATACCTTATAATAATTTTTTAAAAAATTTAATCAAACACAATACCAATATACTATGTTTGTAATATTATATTTTTCCGAAAAGTTTATACCATGATTTTAGCTTCTGGAAATATAATAAACAATAACAATATTATTTTTGACGTTGTTATTGAACAAAATCTAAGAGAAATCTTATTATTTTTTTTAAAATTAACTATTTATAGCGGTTACAAAATTGCCTAAACTTAGATTTTGAAGTGTTACACAATTTTGCATATACTTTATAACATTCACACTTTTGAAATAATTTTGTTTTCCATTAATATTGATTTGTCATTAATTACATGAAAACGCTAATATACTTTTTCGTCTTTTCTTCCAGTTTCTCTTCGTTTGGTCAAACGTCTCTACTTCCATTGGCGAGTAGCAGGGAGGTTTCTAAAAAAGAGGAGTTAAATCCTGATAATCAAGATGTTAGATATGTTCCTTTGTTCGGAAGCAAAAAGAAAGCGGAAGAACAAATGATTAATTCAACCGAGTTTTTGATTCAATGTGATAAGAGTTTTAAAGACCGTCTTGATGCAAGTAAATTCTTTGCCGAGCGAGGTTGGGAATACCTCAACGAAGGACTTTTAGATACTGCTACCTACCGTTTCAATCTTTGTTTTTTGTTGAATCAAGAAAATTCTGATGCTTATTGGGGTTTAGGTTCAGTCAGTTATCAGAAAGGGAAGTTTGAAGAATCTACGAAATTGCTTCGGAAAGGATTAGAATTATCGCCCGACAATTCTATTTTGATGGTCGATATTGCCACTGTTCAATTGGCTTGTTATAAAGAAAAAAAGAATTGTGATGATATTGACGATGCTGTTCGCTTATTAGAAAAATCGCTTCAGATAGATGGTACAAACGCCAACGGTTGGTTAAAATATTCCATTGCAGAATACCAATTAGAACATTACGAAAAGGCTTGGGAATATTTGCATAAATGTAGATTATTGGATATTTCTTTTGTTGATACAGCTTACGTGCAGGAGTTGATTGTTAAGCAAGCTGACCCGATGGGGGTTTTTAGGTAAGTGGTTGTTAGATAATTATCTAATTCACTCTTCCCAATCAGGCGGAATCAAATCAAAGAAAGTATCTCTACCTAAATGTTGGCAGTATTTATCCGCTAAATAATTCAAATCATTAGAGGATTCTAATTTGGCAGTTCCTGTGCTAAAAAAACTGGTAAAGGTCTTGCGATAAACTCCAAATATTCGCTTCTTCTCATTTTCTAATTTAAAGTACATTCCTTCATCATAGCATTTCCACCTTTTAGTATCTCCGTAATGGTATTCATCTGCCTGTTCTGCGGTAAGATTTTCTTCTTGACCACCAATATTATTAAATTGAGAATAAAAAATCGTTAGTAAATCGCCATCCACGTACACGATAAAATCCTTTAAATCAGAGAGTTCACGCACTGCATCTTCTACAATTAGCCTTTCTTCTTCGGTGATAAGTTTGGGGACTCTTTTTCTAAAAATTACTCGACCTTCTTCTGGAGTTTCCACAACCTCAAAGCCATTTGGAATATCCTCAATGAGGTCTTTATACTTTTCGGGATTATTTTTGACGATATAATACCGTGTGCCACCTTTGGCAGTTTCGGCGGCTCTGATATAATGGTCTTCGTCTTTTCGGTTTGTGTATTTGAATGGTGGTATCATGGGATTTGTTTCAATCGTTCATTTAAGAAATATAGAGCTACACCAGCAAAACCTACGGACTGGGTTTCATAAAACCTAATCATATTTTGGATTTTAGAAGGGTCAATTTTTTGTTTAAACTCAGTAATAAATTTCATTCTTTCATTCACAAGACTATCACAGTTTAAGTTTAAAACTTCAAGAGTTCCCAATAACTCTTTTTCTTGTGGAGTTAAAGAGGAATAATTTTCGTAAAATTTTCTTAATGTTCTGAATCCTGCTTTATTTGGAAGTACGTAGCCATCTTCATTATATTGAATTAAATCTTCACATTTTTTCGTTGTATTTTTGCCTGAATCATGGTGAAAATAACCGATATATTTACTTATCAAGTCGTTTCCCTTCGCAATATCACAATGCTGTTGAGTTTTGGATTTACCATGTGAATAGCGACAAGCTAAGTAGAGGTTGTAATAATCCACTTCATTTTCTGGAAAAACACTTTGGGGTAAGAAGTGTTCAATGTTACTATTGCTTACCGTAATTTTTTTCATACAATAACAACAAAGCCCATTTTGTTCATCAAATAACTGTTGCCTCAATGACTGATAAGCTGTATATGATGAAACAGTGGCGTTTTGTGTCTGTAAATTTTCATAATGAGGGTGTATATCTCCATCATTCTTTTTAGTAAAAATCCAATTGATTAGTGCTTGACTCGGTTGTGTTTTCTTGATATAGAGCATGAAATTTATATGTAAAGAGATCGCAACATATCTGCTTTTGAGAATGAAGGATGATTGAGTGGATAGATATTTTCTAAATCTTGACGCATCTTTTGGGCTTCATCTGTTTCTCCTCGACCACTTTCTATAAGTATTAAGTACGTTTCAAAATCTTTTGCAACTTGTGGTGGTCTTACGGATGTTTCCATTCCATCAATCAAAACAGTATCAACGTCCATTCCGTATAGGTTGTTAAGTTCTTGAATTTGCCCTCCTTCCATCATAAAAGCATTATCTCTAACCGTACTCAAAACCAAAGGTGAATGAGTTACAAAAATGACCTGAGAAGAACGGCTGTCTCCCAAAGTTTCTTGCAAATCTGGGACAAATTGCCACTGCCAACGTGGATGTGCGAAAGAGTCAGGTTCGTCCAACAGAAAGAGGGTTTCACTACCCAAAAATAGTTCAATTGTGCCTCTCATGCCTATTCTTTGCTTTTCTCCTTCGCTTAAATCCATGAAAAACAAAGGCTCAGCTATTCCTTTTTTCTTGATTTTCAAGGTTGCTACTTTGGTATATTCGTTTACAAATGTTTCGGAAAAATATTCAAATATTTTACGTTCGTCGTTATTGATTATTGGCGAATCCATCACACTATTCAATGCCTTTGCATCAAGCATTATGGTATAATCATTAGCATTTTTTTCGCTTTTACCGTACTGAATTAGTGTTTCAAAAAATGCACGTAAATTGGCAGGAGCAGACCAAAAATTATCTATTGAGGCTTCTTTGGGTAGGCTATATGTTGGTCTTTGTATTTTAATTTGAAATTCGACCAATTCTTCTATTTCAAAGATTTTTGTTAATAAATCCTCTTTAATTCGAGGTAATTTTGACCCTAGTAATGCTACTGCTGAAAACACAAAGTAAATAGGGTCAGTATAGATAATATCAAAATCTTGATAGGCTGGATTTAGGTTGCGGAAACGCCTAATGATAGCTCGCATACGAGTAGATATACCTGCATAGTACGATACAATCTGTTTTGGGAAAACACTGTTTATATCTGCAATACCGTTGCCTTTCTTTGTAGCTAAAAAACCTTTTTCATCATTTTTGAAAACGATTTCGTTACTGTCAATGTCATGATAGGCTATTTCAAAATAGAATTTTTTATCGACTTTATCGGTACGAACTTGGGCAAATATCAACAAAATAGCCTCCAATAAATTAGACTTGCCGCTGGCATTTTTACCAACAATAACTGCCACAGGATAATCTGGGTTGAGTTCCCAAGTGAAATCTTGTAGATTTTTGTAGGATTTTATGTAGAGTTTAGTAATTCTCATGTTGTTACGAATATTTCTTTTTCAAAATTTTCTTTGGCTTGCTTTCTTAGCTTTTCAGCTTGCTGACGAAGGCTTCTGATTTGTTCTTTTTGAGTTGTGATATGGTTTACTATTTGGGTTTGGATTTCTTTTGAGGGTACTGGAATTTGTATATTTAAGATATTTTTTTGATTTACTATTGGTATCGTTGTCTTTGATTGCTCTTTTACAGTAAATTCTTTGAAATAATTAAAAAAATAATATATAAAATTGATATTGATATGGTCATTAAATTTTAGTCCTGTCAATTGTTGATTTGAGGTTGCAAGGTCACTTTTAACAATTCCTACCTTACCTACTGATGAACCGATACCTACAAAAAGTAGCGTATCTTTTTCAAAAGCTCTTACTTTTTTATGTTCTAAGGCAAGTTTAGATACTTTGCGTTCAGCATTTAGTAAGTACATATCATTACCCAAGTCTGAGGGTGTAAAAAAATCTACATCACCATCAAAATATGCTGCATTATTAGTTGGTGGGGTAGTTCCTGTACCTATAAACTCTATCAATGAACTTATTTTTTTAGAAGGAAAGATTGTTGAAACACCTATAGTATCACTCTCTAACCCCCACCTTCTTAACTCTTTTAATCTAACTAAATATAACCCTTTTTTCTTATTAGTAAATTTAGGTTTTTCAATCCCTAATTCATTCAAAAGATAGCTTTCAATACTTTTTTCTAACTCATTTGCTTGATTTTCAGCTCTTTGAGCTTTTGCTAAGTTTTTGTTGTATTGGTTTACTAATTGGTTTTGGGTATCTACATCTGGCAAGGGAACTTCCATATTTAGGAATAAGCTCTCTTGTAAATAGTTACGATTAGTTGTACCATTGCTTGCTCTTTGGCAAAGCTCTTGAAAGTGCTTGGTTGAGGTAAAGAGTTTTAAATAATGAGGATTTATTTGCTCATAATCAACATCAAAAGTCCAAAAATTACCTGTAATAATAGCCCCTTCACATTCCACAGGAACTACTCCAAATGCACCATTTCGAGCATCAATTTTAGATAATAAAAACTGATTTAGTTTTACTAAAAACTGAGATTTTGTTCCTATTTCTTTACCTATTTCTTTATCACGAACACTTATACCTCCACCGTTAATTCTAATTTTTACCCTTTTGTAAACAATATCATCTTGAATTTCTATTGGGGTTTTATCACGCAAGAGAAAATCTCCAATTCTTTTTAAAGGAAATTTTTGAGAATAGTTTTTTTCGACAGAATTCGTATAGTGAACACTCCAATTAAAAAGGCTATTGAAGCGTAAAGAATTTATCATTTTAAAATTCATTGCTGTCATACTACCATTTTTATTGGAACTCGTTGATATTCACCATTTTTCAGTACACCGTATTCAAATTTAAAGGTTTCACTTTTCCAAAGACCTTCATGGGTGCGGTATTGCTTGAATTCATCTCTTAATTCAAATAATTGATTTGTCGTTTTTTGTCCTGTACTTGTGATGCCCGCCTTATCTATTTGAGCCATCACGAGTCCATAATCAAAACGGTCTTTTACTAAGGCTTTTATTTCCGTTTCTATTTTTTTATCTAAATCAGATTTCCATTTATCAAACTCCGCTTTGGCTTCTTTGTGCTGTCTTGTAGCTTCGCTTACATCACCACTATTTAGCATAAGTTGCAAATCCTTTTCTGACTTACTGGTTCTGATACTTTTTACATCCTTTGCATAAGATCTTAACCGTTGAATTTCGTGCCAATATTGTTTATGTATTTTTTCTTTTTCTTCTATTTGAGGCTGATATTTTTCGTTGATTTCCTTCGTGGTTTTTTTCTGAATATCGTCATAGAGTTTTTGTTCTCTTTCCGTAAATTTTTTCAAAAAAACCAAACTCGATTTAACACTCGCCCCAGCCGAAACGAATATTTCTTGCGGTAAAGAAACAACCATCAATAATTTTGCTTTCCCTTCAAAATATTCTCTAACCTTCTGTAAATCAGAACCGTTTAAAAAGCCTTCGGGCAAAACTACGCCCATCCGTCCGCCAGGTTTCAAGAGATTTATACAACGTTCCATGAACAATACTTCGGTTAGACTCGACATCTCGCCAGTATCAAAAAATGAAGTTAAAGGCACTCCTTCGCCCATTTCTTCTAACTTTTTATTACTATTTTTTCTATCAGTTAGAATTGTATTAAACAATTTTTCAGTATGTTGATAGGCTTTTTTATAAGCATCACCATACTTTTTTTCATACAATTCTCTCTTTTCGTTGGATGGTAATAATTCTGATAATTTTACTGAGAAATTTTTAGAAACTCTTGCTCCAAATGGTGGATTTGTAATGATTACATCGAAACGGTCTTCAAAAATGCCGTTTATATTCCAAAGTCCATCGTGATAATGTACGCCCCCGTGACCGTCTCCGTGCATAATCATATTCATTTTGGCAGTACGAGCCGAGCGAGGTTCGGCATCCGTTCCAAAAATACACATAGAAGAAAGTTTCTTTAATCGGCTTGGTACTTCCTTTCCTCCTTCAATAACGACAGCATTTTTATCTAAATCCTTTTCTAGTTCGATAATGCACTGATTCAAATGAGCATTAACCTCCAATTGTTGTTCTAATGAAAGATTTTGATAATTATCTAAGTATAATTCTTTTCTGATTTTATCTTTGGCTTTCTGTATATCTACAATGATTTTGTCTTTGATATAATCAAAAGCTGTAATCAAGAAACCTCCACTACCACAACAAGGATCGCACAATAATTCGCCTTCTTGTGGGTCGAGAATATCTACCATAAAGTTTACTACTGTACGTGGCGTAAAATACTGACCTAAATCTCCTCTGAAAGTAGTTCCTAAAAATTCCTCAAAAGCTATTCCTTTTACATCGTCTTCGGTTTTGGAAAGATTGTAATTTTGCAGTTTATCGACAATTTCCAAGAAACTCTCTTCTCGTATGCGTAAAGTAGCATTTTCTTCAAAAATATCATCATGGTGTAAGTCTTTTTTAGTTTTATCAAATAGTAATTGATAAAATGGCTTTTCAGCGTAAGCGTGTTCCTTCTCTTTTCTTAAAAACTCACTCTTTGAGAAAATTTTTCTTTCGTCTCTCTCGAACATGATTTTTATAAATAAGACTTTTGAGATTTCATCAAAAGCCATTTCGGGAGACATTTTATCATTATTTCTAATAACATTATGACACTCGAAAAGTAATTTTTGAAAATCATCTTTTGAAAAGAATTTTTCAGTCCCAAGAATCTCCTTTATCTTTTTTGCATCGCCAGACTCATTTGCGTGAGGAATACCATTGATTTCAGTAGCATTGTATGGAAATATTTTTTCATTAGAAATCTTAAAATATTTCCAATCATTTTTGTTAGTTATTACACAAAACTGAGCACTTGCCCATGAAGCATAATTGATACCTTGTGCGTAATCATCCTTGGTTAGTTTGATATATTCAGCCTTACATTCTATAACGATAAACGCATTACTGTTATCTTTTCTATCCTTCTCGCTTTTCCAAATCACAATATCGGCTCTTGCACGTCCATTACCATTTTTTGAGTTAGTTACGCTCCTTTCTTGCTCCATTTGCTCTAACTGATACCCAAATTCTGTAACCAGCCGTTGGATAGTCTCTTGCCTAATAATCTCTTCGGGGGTTGCAACAAGCCAAGTATTTTTTAGGGGAGCAAATATTTCTTTGTTATTATTTCGGTACTTTATTTCCATGAAGGGCTAAATAATCAAGTATATAAATTTGACAAAAATACCTAAAAAAAAGGATAATTTTTAGGTATTTTTTGCCTAAATCAACCGTAAAGCGAATATGTTATTGTATTATTTCGTGTTTCCTACTACTTCTTCCCCTCAAACCCACTCTCTTCAAACCACTCCTCAAACTCCCCAGGTGAAGAAATTGCCGATGGAATTGCCATTCTTTTTGAGCGTCTTTCTGGGGTTTTTATTTCAAAAGATTGTTCAGATTTTGTTCCGTTTGTCTCGAAAACTACTTTGTATTTACCCGCTTTGATGTAAAATGCTTTGTCTTCGCCTTCTTCCAAAACCACAGCTTTATCATCTTTTTTCTTCGTATCGTTCAAGTGTTTTTCGTAATCTTTCACTGCCGATGGATTGATGGTATAATCCCAGATTGCATAGTTAATCCCTGCCTCATTATCGTCTGTTAATTCTTTCAAAATCAAATCTTTATCGGTTGAAATACTCACTTTCGTTTTGCCAGATGCTTTGGTAAAATACGGGATTTGGTATTCTCTCTTTTCAGGTTCGTCATATTTACGCATGGCATCAACCTTACCCCAACGTGGATTTAAGTTAATGGGTTTCATCGTGAATAAATGCAAATTTTTATCCGTTAAAGAATCCGCTAATTGTTGAATTAAACTCACGTCAGCAATATAAATCGAACGTCCGTGCGTACCCACAACTAATTCATTATCACGTGGATGCACAATTAAATCGTGTATCGCCACCGCTGGAAAATCACCTGACATACGCATAAATGATTTGCCTTTATTCAAGGAAATGTACAAACTGTGGTCTGTGCCGACATAAAGCAAATTTGGATTTTTAGGGTCTTCTTTTACCACATTAACGGCTTCGGTTGGTAGGTCATCACCCAATTTTTGCCACGTCTGTCCGTAGTCATCCGAACGATACATATAAGCCGCAAAATGGTCGTCTCTGTAACCATTCAAGGACACATAAACCGTTCCTTCGTTATGGTTAGAAGCACTCACCCGACTCACCCAAAGGTTCTGGGGCAAACCGTCCGAAATCTTCGTCCACGTGTAGCCGCCATCTTTTGAAATATGGATAAAACCATCGTCCGTTCCCACGTACAAAAGCCCGAATTTCAAAGGCGATTCGTCAATCGTGGCAATTGTTCCAAAAGGCACATCACCTTCTTTCCCACCCTTCGTCAAATCCCCTGAAAGTGCCTTCCAATTTTCGCCTTTATCCAAACTTCTGAAAAAGCGATTTCCCCCAAAATACACCACATCTTGATTGTGCTTTGAGAGTAAAATTGGGCTTTGCCAGTTGAAACGATTTTTAACTTCGCCAATTTCTTGGGGCATTTGTAAAAACTTCTGTGAACTGTTTGCTGTGTTTAATTTAAAGTAATTCCCGAACTGAAAACCTGTGTAAACCGTCTGATTATCACGAGTATCTACGGCAATTTGCATACCATCACCGCCCATAATTCTTTTGAAAGGATATTGTCCGCTGTCGTACCAATCGTAGTCAGGTTTGTTGCTTGAAGGTCCAAACCATACGCCATTATCCTGCAACCCACCGTAAACATTATACGGTTTTGCCATATCCACTTGCACGGCATACAACTGTCCGACGGCGGGTGTATTGGCTTTAAACCACGTTTTTCCATCGTCATAAGTGATGTTAATTCCACCGTCATTTCCCAAGATTTGGTGCTTAGAATTGGTAGGATTTATCCAAACAATATGATGGTCGGCGTGGGCATTATCCGCATTCATCGACTGGAAAGTTTTACCTCCATCGGCTGATTTTATGACTTGGAATCCTGGAATTACAATTTTATCGGCATTATCAGGAGCCACGAAAACCGTTCCGAAATAATAGCCATACGTATTGAAAACCCAATCTAAATAGTCTTTGTGCGTGCGTTTCCAAGTTTTTCCAGCATCGTCAGAACGATAGACTTCTGCCCCCGTGATGGGCGTATCGAACAAATCATCGTTGGCATTTTCGGTAAATTTCACAATGTCCAATACTTGGAATTTACCCACTTTCACATCCGATTTTAAAGACTTTACGGTGTATTTTTCGGGGAAACGTTTTTCGTCTAAATATTCCGTTAATTTACTATCTTCCAAAGCTAAAAACTGTTCGTTAGTCATGGCTCTTAATTGCTTGGCGTTTAGGACATTATCAACCTTTTTCTTGCCATCATCAGGGCGATTTTTCTGATTATCCAAGACGGCATATACAATATTTGGATTCTGTGGAGAAATACCCACACCAATTCGACCGTTGCCTTCGCCTTGTGGAAAACCTGAGCCTTCGCCCGTGATATTTTGCCACGATTCACCACCATCATTTGATTTATAAACACCCGTAGTTTTGCCAGATTCTACAAAATTCCACGATTTACGTTGTTTGTGCCACAAGCCCGCATACAAAACATTGGGATTGCTTGGGTCGATGGATAAATCTACGCCTCCCGTGTTTTCGTCCACAAAAAGCGTCTGTTTCCACGTCTTTCCACCATCCGTAGTTTTGAATAATCCACGCTCCTTATTGGGTGTATAAAGTTTGCCCAAAGCCGCTACCCAGACCGTATTTGGGTCGGTTGGATGCAAAATTACCTTGCCGATATGGTGCGTTTCGTCCAAACCTTTGTGTTGCCAAGTTTTGCCTCCGTCTTCGCTTTTGTACATTCCCACACCTGCGTAGGACGAGCGAGAAGAATTGGCTTCACCCGTACCAATCCAGATAGTTTTGCCCTTAGTTTTCCAGTCCACGGCAATGTCTCCAATTGTCATAACTGCCTCATTATCAAAGAGTGGCGAGAAACTAATGCCGTTGTTTTCAGTTTTCCAAAGTCCACCCGAAGCATAAGCCACAAAAAATTCCGTAGGGTTTTGATTGTTGACATCCACATCAACCACTCGCCCCGACATTACGGTCGGACCAACGGAACGAAATTTCACATTATTCACTAACGATTTCATTTCCAATGCTTTACGTTGGTCAAAAGCCTTCATTCGCTCGGTTGCGTAAGTGAAGTTTAGTTGTTGGGATGTTGGATTGTTGTTTACTGGAAGATTCTTTTTCTTTTGGGCATTTACTGATATTGTCAGTGTTAATGCTAAAAGTAGTAAATATTGGTTTTTCATTTTTTGGGGTTTTAGATTGATGATGTTGTAAAGATAATTGGAATGTTAATTTGTTGTTTATGCTATTCCTCAAACAAAGCCTCCATTTTCAAACTACTCTGAATTAAATTGGTTGCATAGTCATTATTCACAATGCCGTAAGTGGTAATCAACGTCAAAAATAATGTTTTATTGGTATTCGTCTTTTGAAGAAATGTTTGACGTTTGTAGGCTAATTCCTCAGCATATTTTTTGGTGATAAGATACTCTTTATTTGAAAATTTAATTTCGCAAATATTTATACATTTATCAGCTCTGTCAATGAGTAAATCAATCTGACAACCTTTATCTTCCGATTTAGAAACATATCTCCAAGCGGAATGTTCGGTGTAGATTGCCCCAATTCCCAAGGCTTTTTTGATGCTTCGGATATGTTTCTGGCAAATATTTTCAAAGGCAAAACCGCTCCAACTTTTCCAAGAGGCTGTTGTAGATTTTTGCAGCCAAGTTCCATCTCCATAGTCTTTGCTTTGTTCAATGAATTTTAAGTAAAATAAAGAATATTCATCGGTGAGTTTATAGATTACATCTTTTGAATTTCTTTCATGAGGAATATAGTTTGTGATAAACCCCGATTCTAATAATTCATCTAATAATTTAGTCGTACTTCCACCAGAAGACAAATTGCAATTTTCTATGATTTCAGTACGAGTAAGCCCTTCGTTTTTATTAGCTAAACTTCTAATAACGGCAATATGTCTTTCGGGTTTGTCGAAAAGGGCAGGATATAAATATTGAAATTCATTTCGTAAAATACCATCTTTTGAAAAACACATTCTATCAATATTTTGGTCGAAACTTTGTCCTTTCCGAATATCACGTAAATAATGGGGAATTCCACCCATCACCATAAAAACTTGCAAGATTTGGTATCTGTCGAGATTAACCGATTGGCTTTTTAAATACAATTCAGTTTCTTTCAAGCTAAATGGCTGTAATCTAATACGTTGCGTGATTCGATTATGTAACCCTCCTCTATTGCCAATAATATTTTGAATCATCCATGAAGCCGCAGAGCCACAAATTACCAAAATGATGTTATCTTTTCGGGATGCCCAGCTATTCCAAAAGTGGTCAAAAGCAGATAAAAAGCCTGATTTTCGAGAGTCTAACCAAGGAAATTCATCAATAAAAATCACTTGTTTTTCGTTGGAATTAATAGACTCCAAGTGCAATTTCAATAACTGAAATGCTTGAATCCAATTATCTGGAACACCTACTGGAATAGGGGACTTGGAAAAATTGGTTAAAGTAATCGCAAAATTCTCAAGTTGCTCCCTAAACGAACCGTCAAGAATTCCTGTGAGTTCAAAAGTAAGGTTTTCTTCAAAAAATGTTCTGATCAGAAAAGTTTTACCAACTCTCCTTCTTCCATAAATAGCCAATAATTCAGCTTGTTTTGAAGCTAAAAGTTGATTTAAAATATCTTTTTCTGATGCTCTTCCAATTATTTCCATAAATCTAAAATTTTATAAGTAGCCAAAACTACTAAAAAAATATGACTTTTGGCGATTTATAAATTTTAAAAGTAGCCAAAACTGCCTTTTAAAACCCACTTTTGGTGACTTATAAATTTTATATCCAGCCAAAACTTTCATCAAATTATCTTTTTCAACAATTCCACACGAATTTTCATGAATAAATTTTACTTTTGGGTAAACATAAATTCATTCATCAATCCCCTTAAATGCAATATTTCTTAATTTTCTTAGCCTTCCTTTGCGGGGCAGTTTTTCCAACACAAGCGGGGCTAAATGCCAAAATGGCTAAATTTGTGGGACATCCCGTTTTAGCCGCTTTTTTCTCTTTTCTGACGGGTTTGATTGGCTTAATGATTTATGCCGCCATTGCCCGAATTCCCTTAAATTTGATGAGCCAATGTCGAAATGCACCATGGTATGTTTGGTTTGCGGGGCTTTTAGGGGCTTTTTATGTGAGTATGGTAATTGTGTTGATGCCTCGTCTGGGCGTTGCCTTAACCTTCGGATTGATTGTGGCGGGACAAATGGCAGTCTCAATTATGTTCGACCACTACGGAATTTTGGATGCTTCCGTGCGTGAAATTTCTATGGGAAGAATCATCGGAGCCTTATTTTTAGTGATTGGCGTAGTATTAATACAAAAATTCTGATACTGAAAAATGGCACACGGATGACACGGATGCTACGCAACACGGATTTTCACGGATTTTTAAAAATACATTATTTTAAATTTTTGCATAGTTCAATTTATCATTCACACAAAATTTATTAAAAGGTAATTTCACGTACTAAAAAAAATCCGTGAAAATCCGTGTTGCGTAGCATCTGCGTCATCCGTGTGCCATTTGTCCAGACCCTAACATCTTATGACGAAAATGAAATTTTGCCCACAGTGTGGCAAACCACTTGAATTGAAATTGAGAGATGACCGAGAGCGTCTGCAATGCACCGACCAAAGTGCCGAATGTGGCTACGTTTTTTGGAATAATCCAACGCCCGTAGTTGCCGCCATCGTTGAACATGAAGGCGATATTATTTTGGCTCGAAATGCCGCTTGGCCCGAAGGTTGGTTTGCCCTTATCACAGGATTTTTGGAAGCAGGAGAGACCCCCGAAGAAGGCGTTTTGCGGGAAGTGAAAGAGGAATTAAACCTTGAAGGCGAAATCGTTGAATTTGTGGGTTTATACGAATTTCATCGCATGAATCAACTCATCATTGCCTATCACGTTCGGGCAACGGGCGAGATAAAACTTAGCGAAGAGTTGATTGACTATAAACGTAAAAAAGACCACGAAATCCGCCCGTGGGCAGCAGGAACGGGCAAAGCCGTGCAAGAATGGCAAGCAAAAAGAGGCATTTTCAATGAGGTGATTCGGTTCTGATCAGTTGTGATTTAGTGATTTTTGAGTTTTGATTATTTGAAAAACAATTGTATAATATTCATGAACCCTTTTAGACAATTTATAGAAAAATATACCGCTATTTCCGACCAAGAATGGACTGAAATAGAAAGTTGTTTAGTTAGAAAAGAAGTAAAAAAAGAGCAATTAATCTTGGAAGAAGGTAAAGTTTGCAAGCATCTTTATTTCTTAGAAAATGGCTTACTTCGTTTTTTTATCCAAAAAGATGGGCAGGAGATTACTAAATATTTCACCGATATTCCCTACTGCTTTACGTCACAAAAAAGTTTCTCAACCCAACAACCCGCCAAAGAGAGCATAGAAACACTTGAAAATTCTGTGATTTGGCAAATGACTTTTAAAGATACTTACCGACTATTAAAAATCATAAATTGGAGTAATTTTATTAGGGAATTAATTCAAGAAGTTCAGTCGTTTACCGAAGAGATTTTAGAAGAACTCCAAACCGAAACTGCGGAAATTCGTTACAGAAAAATGTTAGAAAGTAATAATAATCTCCTTCAACGTGTACCCCTCAAACATTTGGCTTCCTATTTGGGCATTGCTCCACAATCATTGAGTAGAATTCGTAAAAATATTGTCCCCTCCAAACGAAGTTAACATACGTGAAGTATTTAAGACGGATGTCGTTAGAACTTTGCATGAAATAGCAAATTTATGAAGACGATAATCATTATTGCTTTAACTTTTATCGCTATGCAAGTCCATGCACAAGAAAAACAGGCTATTGCTAACGTTAGGCTAAGTTTTTTACTATTTCCTTTTAGTCCACTTTTAACGGTTGAAGTAAAAACCATTGGGAATTTAACCCTGCAAGCTGAAACTAATTTCACCAATACACACGGTTTAAATTTGAAATATTACCTCAGAGAAGCCATGAATGAAAATTATATATTTGTTGGAACTGCCTTTGTGAGTAATGATTTTTTGAGAAAAGACTTAAAATTAACCACTTTATCATATATCGGTTACGGTTATGCGTATGGATTCGGGCATAATAAAGCATGGACATTCGATAGCAGATTGGGCATTGGCAGTACAATAAATGCCGATAAAAATTCAGTATATCCTGTTATCAAAACGGGAATTGGAAGAGTATTTTAAAGAACAACTTTATGATAAAACTTATGTATTTCGCCAACATTATTGTGGCTGGCTGGATTAGTATTTCCAGTTTATTTTTTCCAAAAACCGCCCAAATAACGGTTTTTAGTAATCATTTTGTCTATTCCGAAGCCATCAGATTGGTTGGGGCTTTGTGGGGAGCAATTTTTATTTTGTCGGTTTTGGGCTTGTTTTTTCCTCAAAAAATGAACCTGATTTTCCTTTTTCAATTAATCTATAAATCTTCGTGGCTCTTGTTTGCGGCATTACCTACACACCTCAAAAACGAACCTTATCCCAAAGGTATGGCTCTATGTTTTGTTGTCTGGGTAATTCTTTTGCCTTTTGTGATTGATTGGAGGGGGATTTTTGGGGAGTAGTTTTTCTAATAAAAGCCTAAAAATGTTAATTTTTCATGTCGAAATTATTGTTATCTTTGAACATACTGATTCCTAAAATTCATCCATTCAAAGATAACCATGAAAAAATGACCCCAAAACGCTATTTTTAGCAGGAAATGTCTTGTTTAAAACCCAAGATGCAGGAAATTCCTGGACGATAATTAGTCCAGATTTGAGTCGTGAAACCTATTCCGATATTCCAGAAAGCGTTGGGATTTATCGTACCGAAGAAATGAAAAAAATGGCTCGTCGTGGGGTGATTTATGCTCTTGCCCCTTCGCCAAAAGACCTCAATACCTTATGGGCAGGAACGGACGATGGACTTGTTCATATTACGAAAGATGGGGGTAAAAATTGGAAGGATATTACACCAACCACACCTTCGGGAGAGAAAGATAATTACTGGTTATGGTCGAAAATTTCGATGATTGAAGCCAGTCACTTTGACGTAAATAGTGCATACATAGCCGTCAATCGCATCCGTAATGACGATATGCGACCACACATTATGCGTACACGAGATGGTGGAAAAACCTGGCAAGAAACGGTGAATGGCTTACCAAACGACCCGATAAATTCCGTAAAAGAAGACCCAAATCGCAAAGGATTGTTGTTTGCTGGTTCAGAAACTGCCGTCTATGTTTCCTTTGATGATGGCGACCATTGGCAGTCTTTACGCTTGAATATGCCCGCTACTTCCATTCGTGATTTGGTAATAAAAGATGATGATTTAGTGATTGGAACGCATGGACGCAGCTTCTGGATTTTGGATGATATTACGCCTCTCCGTCAAATTACGGCTGATTTAGCGAAATCAGAAGCCATTTTTTACAAGCCACAAAATCCTTATCGAGTACGTTGGAATATCTATACCGATACGCCCGTTCCACAAGAAGAAGCCGCAGGACAAAATCCACCCGACGGAGCCATTTTTGATTATTACTTGAAAGAAAAATTCCAAGGCGAAGTAAGCCTCGAAATTTTTGATACTTCGGGAAAATCTGTCCGTAAATTTTCGAGTAATGACAAGCCTTACAAAATTCCAGACGTAAACATTCCTTTGTACTGGATTCGTCCGCAGCAAATCCTTTCTGCCGAAGCGGGTTCGCAACGTTTTGTGTGGGATATGCACTATAAACCTTTGGACGAACCAGCCGCATACCCAATTTCAGCAACCTACATGGACACCGCTCCCGACCCAACTTCACCTTGGGTTTTGGCAGGAAATTATACCGCAAAAATGACGGTAAATGGTAAAACGTACACCCAAAGTTTCACCATAAAACAAGACCCAAGAGTAAAGACCAGTCCAGAGAAAATGAAGCAAATCCACGATTTATCCATGATTTGTTACGAAGCAAAACAGAAAATTATCAACAAATTAAAAGAAAATCCCTCAAAAGAAACCGAAGCCAAATTGAATAAACTAAAAAATGCGTTCAGTTCAATTTTTAATATTTTGGTAGATACGGATATGCCCGTTACCTCACAAACGGTGAAGGCTTTGGAGGAGGTGCAGCGGGAGTTATTGGGGTTGTAAATTGTTGATTATTAGGATGTAAAGCTATAAATGGCTGTCATTGCGAGTGAAACGAATCGGAGTTTCGATAAATCAATCTGTTAGCTTACTGGAAGAGGTTTTAAACTAAAGGAGTTTCAAGATTGTCTGAATTCGGATTCGTCAGATTTATGGAATTTTCGTCAAATTTTAATCCAAAAAATCCATAAATCCAATGAATCTAAATTCAGACAAAAATCGTCCGAACGCTCGTAATTTTAAACTCCTTTTCATCAATCAAACAGATTGCTTCGTGCCTCGCAATGACAGGTTTTTATAATTTTAATTTGACAACAAACTTGTAGCTAAACATTTTAACAATAAATTCGTAATCGAAATATATAAAACACCCCACCTATGAGCAAAAAAACCAAAAAGCCCATCATTAAAGAAGTTTTCGGCAAAAACTATATCGTTAGAAATGGACGTAAATTGCCGATTTATAAGTGTTTAATCAGTGAAGAAGCTGGCTTGGTTACCATGATTCTCATCAGACGATTACCCAACGGAAACTTTGCTTTGGGGAGTTATATGGTCGATAAATTCTGTTTGGGACTCAAAAGTACCACTTTCAAAATCGACCTCTCTATGGAGAATTTAGAGGATTTTCTTGATGAAATATCATACGGTGTAGGCACAATGCAAGAATGTACCTACGCCACCATCCACAATTGGGTTTACGGCGGAATTGCCTACGCCGAAGACTTGGGTTTCAAGTCTGATAGCGATTTTAGCATGACTAAATTTTTTTTGGAAGAAGATACCGAAGACGTTGAATTGATAGAATTTGAATTCGGAATGGATGGAAGACCGCATTATTTTTCAGGACCTTACGACAATGCTCAGAAGATTCTTGATATCCTTATCAAAAATGTGGGTGAAGATAATTTTGATTTTACGGATTTGGGTTAGAATTTGTTGGACTAAATACACTGCTTAATAAGTTTGTCCCGTCCTGAAATAAAAGAGGTCAGAATTCACATCCTGACCTCTTTTTGATGACTGCAAATTGTCTTTGTCACACAATGCTTTTTATTTTTTAGCCTCCGCCACAACGGGTTGTCCGTATTGTTTTGGATAAATATCTTTTTGATAGGCTTCCCAATTTCCTTTTTTATAATGGTTATCGCCAAAGAAAGTGATTACTTGATGGAATTGTGGAGCTTCTTGAAATCCTGGAACGGGCTGAATCATATTAAATTTCTCATCCAAATATACAATTGTTGGGAATGACATTTTTCCTTGCAAAAGTGCCACTCCTGCTTGATTATAGCCATTTTGCCAAATATATTTTTGCGTTCCGATGATGATGGTATCTTTTATTTCAGCATCTAATTTTACGGCATAAAACTTCTCACTCACAAAATCCGCTACTTTCTCATTCGTGAAAGTTCGTTGATCCATCACCTTGCACCAACCGCACCAGCCTGTGTAAATATCTACCATAATTTTACGAGGTTCTTTCTGAGTGGCGGCAAAGGCTTGTTCAAGCGTCATCCATTGGATCTTTTGTCCAGCATGTGGATTGACAGTTTGGGCTTTACTTGTGAAAATTAGGCAAGAAAGTATTAGAGTAAATAAAAGATTCTTCATTTCGATTAATGATTATTGTAACAGGCTCATTATTAAGCACTTGTTAGATTTTATAACGTAATTATAGACAAAAATAATTGTTTTTATATTCGTTTGTATCTGATTATCAATATTTTCTGAAATGAAAGCCTTTGTTTGCATATTGGGGAAGTATCGAGATTGAAACGAAAAAATATTGAAATCAGTTAAACTCATATCAAAACTGCTCAATTATGAATTTACGACATCCTAAAAAAGACAAACTCGTTGAAGCCGAAGAAAACCGCAAAGATTTAGGTTTCGGCACGCAAGTACACGACCCCGACACTCGATTATTGAACCGTGACGGCAGTTTTAACGTCAAAAGAAGTGGTGGAACATTTTGGAGTAGGCTCAAT
>JAYVIV010000183.1:0-9142 GCA_043769985.1 Arcicella sp. | reverse complement strand
TCTCAAATCAGAAATATCTGCATCAATTTTTGCCAAATTTTTCTGGATAATCTCTTTTAATTCAGCAGTTTGCTGACGAAGCTGTTCGTCTGAAAGGTTTCGCAGTTTTGAATATTCGGTGTTGGTTTTCTCAACGTAGGGCATCAATTCCTTAATGTCTCTATCCGATTTCGTACCGAACATTTTGGTAACGGCTTTAGTGATGTAATTTATCATTATACTGGGTTTTGATTCGATGTTTGTGATTCGTTTTTCGATGTTCGTCATTCGTTTTTCGATTATCGAACATCGAAAAACGAACATCAAATACGTCTTTAAAATGAAAATACTTGCAAATTTAGTTCATTCACACCAATTTATTTTAAAGGTTATGGTTTTTAACCGCTGAAAGATAATGGCTATTGAATTCTGTTTAGAATGATAAATAATAAACAATAAATAAAAATAGAAGATTAATAAGTATTTCGTGAAGAATATCGTATTATTTTTGTGTAAGATTTCATTTTAATTTAATAATGATGAACAAACTTTCCTATTTAATTTGGCTCAAAAATATATTAAAATATTCCAAAAATATTATTATGATTCTTGTGGTTGGTTTTTCAAGTTTTGCCCAACAACCTTCTGGCTTTCAGGATAATGAATATAAAGGTGGCTTTGAGGGGGCTAATGGAATAACCTTTGATGCTTATGGAAGAGCCTATGTTTGGGAAAAAGGTGGAAAATTATATTGTAGAACTTTGGGCGGCACTTGGAACGTGATTCTAAATATTGGAGATGAAGTAAACACCGCCACAGATTCTGGATTAAAGGGTTTTGCACTGCACCCAAATTTTTTAACAAACGGTTATATATACTTGCTATACGACGTGGACAGGCATCATTTACTAAATTTTGGCACTCCAGAGTATAACCCTGCCACTGATGACCACTTAAATGCTTCGATTGGACGAATTACCCGTTACACCATTGATATTTCAAATTTCACTTCCATAGTTCCAAATAGCCGTTTGGTTCTTCTTGGTACCAACATGACCGATGGATTTTCCTTTATTCACGATTCACACAATACTGGTTCATTACTTTTTGGTACTGACGGAACACTGTTGGCATCTTGTGGAGAATCAAGTGCTACTAATTCCGACCCTGGCTCTGATGAAACTACTTATTATGCCCAAGCTTTAACAGATGGCATTTTGAAATCGGATGACCTTAATACTCCTATTATCAACGAAAATGAAAATGTTGGTTCTTGGCGGGCTCAAATGGTAAATTGCTTGAGTGGCAAAATTATCAGAATTGACCCACTCACTGGCGATGGTATTCCAAGTAACCCTTTTTATGACCCTTCTGATCCAAGAGCAGCAAAATCAAGAGTTTGGGCAATGGGTTTCAGAAACCCTTTCAGAATGACTCTGAAACCCAATACAGGCAATCACCTTCCATCAGCCGGCAATCCAGGGGTGCTTTATGTGGGAGATGTTGGTAGTTTTAGAAAAGAAGAAGTTGATGTAGTGACAACGGGCGGACAAAACTTTGGCTGGCCTAATTTTGAAGGAATTGATGAAACTACGGGTTCAATAGTGGGCATTCCATTTGGAAGAGATGAATTTAGATTACCTATCAACCATACTCGTCCAGTTATAGATTATAGAACTTCTCCAGCTCACGCCTATGTGCAATCAACCATAAAAGAAATTGGTACGTCAGCACCAAACGCCATTTCTGGTAATGGATTCAACGGAGGGTGTTCAATTGGAGGTGTTTTTTATGAAGGAACAAATTTTCCAGCGGAATATCAAGGGCGTTATCTGCACGGAAATTTCAACAATGGGGAAGACCCTGAAAAAAACTGGATTCATAGTTTTACGATGAATGCAAACAATGAACTCGCAGCATCACACAGTTTTTTGACGAATGCTCTTGGCGTAACGGGTATGGCGATTAATCCTGTAAATGGTTACTTGTATTACGCTTCTTATGGTGGCTCAATCAGAGAGGTTAAGTATGATTTATCTAATCAGCCTCCCGTTGCAAAAGCAACTCAAGATAAAAAATACGGAGTAAATCCTTTGACTGTTCAGTTTAATGCGAGCCAATCAAATGACCCTGAAAATGGGACATTAACCTATTTTTGGGATTTTGGCGATGGTTCAACTTCAACGAGTATGAATCCAACACACGTTTTTACCAGTCCTAATTCCAACCCAATTCGTTATGACATCACTCTTACGGTAACGGATATTCAAAGTCAAACAAACAGTACTTCAATGATTATTTCGGTCAATAATACCCCTCCAACCATTAATTCAACAACGATTGATAATTATAATATCTATGCCAATACTTCCAATGAAACGTTAAATTTACAAGCAAATGTCACAGATTTAGAAACCCCAACGGTTCAATTATCTTTCAAATGGGAAACAAGTTTGCACCATAATACTCACTCTCATCCCAACCCTGTTGTTAATCAACCAAGTAGTAGTTTTCTTATTTCCCCTCTACCTTGCGAAGATGAATTGTATTTTTACCAAGTAAAATTAACTGTAATGGATGCCCAAGGTCTTTCAACGGTAAAAATAAAGAATATTCCTCCCAACTGCGGACAAAATATAGGAGATATTGAACCTCCAACCATTCCAACAAATTTACAATTGGTCAATGTAAATTCAACAAAAATTGCTTTTTCTTGGACTGCCTCAACTGATAATGTTGGCGTTGCCGTTTATGAAATTTTCAGAAATGGCGTTAAAATTGATGAATCATTAACTCCAACTTATACCGCAACGGGCTTACAACCCTTAACTTTCTATCTCTTTAAGGTTACAGCAAAAGATGCTGCTGGCAATATCTCGGGTCAGAGTGCTGGTTTAGGACTTTTCACGAATGATTTGGTAAGAACAGATGAAACAATTTATGGAGATGCTTTGGGAGTAAATTGGCAAAATTTTTCAACCATTTCATCTTTGAATATTTCAAATTCCAGCCCTAAATTCATTAATTCTCGCTCAATCAAAGTAACCAATCCTACGATAGATGAGGAACTTATATTGAGTTATGGTGGATTTCCAATTGATACAACTGGTTACAAAGACGGACTTGAATTTTGGGTTTACAATGAAGGAAGCACAATTTTCCCCCTGCAAATTCAATTATTTTCTGAAAGTTCGGGTGGCAGTGGTGGATCTAATTTATTGGTTTACGCAGATGCCAATAAATGGACTCGTTTTCTGTTCGACAAATTTATTTTTGGTAGCCTTACCCAGATTGGTAGAATATCCATAAAATTAGGGCAAAGTCAAGCTCAAAGTTTATACTTTGATGAAATAAAATTAGTAAATTGTGCCAATATGTATTCCATCAAAACGGGTAATTGGAATCAGGCAAATACATGGTCTTGCGGAAGGACTCCAATTTCAACGGATAACATTACAATCACGGCAGGACATACCGTAACGATTCCAAATGGTGTAAGTGCAACACTCAATTTTTTGCAACTCTTAGGTACGCTCAACGTACAAATTGGAGGAATTTTTGATATTAAAAACTACTAAAAGAGGGATGAATTATGAGGTCGTAGGTATGAGGTGTTAAGTGTTAGTTATGAAGTGGTAGGTATGAAATAAAAAGTGTAAAACTGCAGTTTTCTTTTTTAATATTTCATATTTTTACCTCGTAACCACGACCTATTACCTCATACCTACAACCTCATACCTAATACCTAAAAAAGCATGAATGCAAACAAAATTTTTAGCCTTGAAGGCAAAGTAGCACTCATTACGGGAGCATCAAAAGGAATTGGCGAAGCCATTGCACGATTTTATGCCGCTTGTGGAGCAACAGTCGTTATCAATTCTCGGAAACAAGAAGAATTAGATAAAGTTGCCGACGACATCAACGTGCAAGGGGGAAAATGTGTGGGTATTGCCGCTAATGCTGGGGATATTGCAGGTTGCAAATCTTTAATTGAGAAAACCGTTGAACTGTACGGAGGCATTGATATTTTAGTAAATAATGCCGCTACAAATCCTGTGTATGGTCCCGTTTTGAATGCTGAAGAATGGGCGTTTGATAAAATTATGAACATCAACGTAAAAGCTCCTTTTGAATTAAGTAAGATGGTTCATCCAATCATGAAACAGCGTGGTGGTGGTTCAGTTATTAATATTAGTTCTATTGCAGGAATCACACCAGACCCAGGTTTAGGCTTATATTCTGTTTCAAAAGCGGCATTGAATATGCTCACGAAAGTAACGGCAAAAGAATGGGGCGTTGATGGAATCAGGGTGAATTCTATTTGCCCAGGTTTAATAAAAACCAAATTCTCCGAAGCTCTCTGGCAAAATGAACAAATATTAAATCGTTTCGTAAAAAACCTTCCAGTTGCTCGCATGGGAACGGTTGAGGAAATTGCAGGATTAGCTCTTTTCTTAGCTTCGGATGCTTCAGGATACTGCACGGGTGGGGTTTATACTGCGGATGGTGGCACAACCATATAAGATTTTAAATCTATTAAAAATGCCTCAATTGAAAGATTGGGGCATTTTTGTTTATAGCAAAATATGTGAATCATATAACTATTCCTTTAAATCATGTAAGCCTTACCAAATAAATTACTTGCATATTTGTAAAATTGCAAAAACTGTTTTGCGACTTAACAAAAATATGATGACTGATAAAAAATATTTAGGTATCTGGATGGATCATTCCGTTGCTCACTTTGTGGAATATACTAAACATTCAATGCCTATTGAAAATGAGGATATTACATTAACGCAGGAAGATAAAAATACCGTTGCCAGTAATAGCGAAAATACTATTCAAAACAAAGAGAACCAAAAGCAAGGCGAATTCTATAAAAAATTGGCTGATGTTATAAAGGATTACGACGAAGTTTTATTGTTTGGACCAACTAATGCAAAAGCTGAACTTCATAATATTTTGAAAGATGATCATCATTTTGATACTATTAAAATAAATACAGAAAGTGCCGACCACATGAGTCAAAACCAACAGATTGCATTTGTGAAGGCCCATTTTGGTAATCATTAAACTGAAGCAAATTGTTGTGTTATAAAAACTAAAAAGCTCAATCACAAAATGATTGAGCTTTTTAGTTTTTTACTATTAGTCAGCTACAAATAACTGATTACCAAGAACTAAGACAAAGGTGGAATTCTCAACATTTGTCCTGGATAAATCTTATCAGGATGTGATAACATCGGCTTGTTAGCTTCAAAAATCACTTCATATTTCATCATATCACCGTAGTATTCTTTGGCAATTTTCGATAAAGTATCACCCGAAACTACTTCGTGATATTTTGCTTCTTCAGCTGGTTCAGCTACGTCCAATTGGTTATCAACCACTTTTACGCCTTCTACATTACCAACTGCCAAAGCTAATTTTTCAGCATCTTCTTGTTTGGCAACTTCACCTTCCAAAACTACCGTATCACCAGCCGTTTTGACGGTCAATGAGTTGTAGGGTAAACCCAAACTTTTTACGTGAGCCAATAAAGCACTTGCTCTCAATGGTTCTACGGTTGCTGCTGTTGCTGGTTCTACTTCTTTGTGTCCTCCGAAAACTTTTTCTCCGACACCCTTAAAAAATGACATTAAGCCCATAACTTTTTTTTGATTGTTTGTAAATAAATTAAGAGAGTATTGAATATAAATCTATACCCAAAGTCAAAAGTATCTTTTTTTAATACCTTCACAAAATTTAAGACACTATTTTTTTCTATACGTCACTTAAGTTTTGTATTGTAGTGTTCAAAATACAGTTTAGGAACATCATTTTCTTTCTTCTTCGAGGAATAAATCTTGTAGTTTTGTAGTAATAATTCCCACTTTACCTCCGCTAAACGTCTGATTATCAGTATTTTTGATAGCAATGATTCGCTTTGTACTTCCTGTAGTAAAAACTTCATCCGCCTCAAAATATTCCTGAGTTGAAACGTCCCTTTCTTCAACTTCAAAATAACTTTTAGCAAAATTGAGAATATGTTTTCTCGTTACACCAAACAAAGCACCATCCAGAGGTGTGATAATTTTTTCATTTTTTACGATAAAAATATTACTCCGTGATGATTCTGAAATTTTGCCGTTTTGATGGTATAAAACATCATCTGCCCCAACGGCTTTCATTTGTTGCAATGCTCGAATCGGAACAATATAATTCAAGGTTTTTATCTCTGGAATCTCTCTCCGATATTCCATCGACATCAATTTCATTCCTACATCAGCGGGTTTGAATTCAAATGGTTTTCCCATCACAATCAAGTTAGATTTTGGCGAAGGCGTATATCCATCTTCCGAATAACCACCCGTCATAATCATCTTCACGCCCAAGAGTTTATGAGGATTTAGTCGTATAATTTCCAAGATAATCTCACGCAAACGTTCCCTTGATTCTGGAATTGGAAGCCCCATCAATTTGGCAGAATTCTCGAATCTATCCAAATGGTCTTCGATAAAAATAGGTTGTCCATCAATGGCACGAAAGAAGTCAAAAATGCCATAACTTCTCAATAAACCAAGGTCAGAGACGTGGAGTTGGGCTTTTTCGGATGGGAGGATTTCTCCGTTTAGATAAATCATAAATGTTCTTTTTATATTTCCACCAACCTAACCTTCGTCACAAAACTCCCCTTTGCACTTCCACGATACGTTCCATACACGGGCGTAACTGCCTCAGAAATTGCCGATGAGCCCAATGGGATGTGTTTTCCAGAAACTAAACAATTTTGTGTAGGGTCGAATCCACGCCAACCTCCACCTGGGAGATATACTTCCACCCATGCGTGAAGATATTGTGCTTGTTCAGGGTCGCTACAATAATATCCACTCACAAAGCGGGCAGCAATTCCCATCACTCTGCACATTGCCATAAACAAAACCGAATAATCACGACAAGAACCTTTACGACTCAAAAGCGTTGTTTCGGGTGAATTGGGCTGTCCATCTTCTCTAACTTCGTAGGCAAAGGTGTTGATAAATTTATTGAGTTCTGTTAAAAAAGAAGTTGTATTCCAATTAACACCCCCAGCAATTTGTCGGGCAGTTTGGTCAATAAGGGTTGTTACGTCTCTTTTTAAGAGATAATGTGAAAGTGTTTGCTGTAATTGTTCGCTATAAGTTATGGGTAACTGACTATTCTGAAAAGGATGATAGACAAAAGAAAGCGGATTAAATTCGGTAGTTTCCACAACCGATGTAGCCTTAATATGAAGTTTAGTTGTGGGCTTGCTGAAGAACAGAATTTGTTGGGTATTATCAGTAGCATCAAGGTTTTTTGCCACAATATCGGGTTGCGGATCAACGTTGAGTTCGTAAGATTTTAAGGTCAAGAGGGAACTCCTTTTAGGTTGCAAATACAAATAATGCGGTTCCAAATGAACCGCATCGGTGTATTCATAAAGAAGTTCATGTTCAATTTTTATGGTCATAGTTTATAGGTTTTAGGGATTAGTGAAACAATACACGATTTTCTATGGAAACATATAATACTTAAATGAATTAGTTTGTACTATTGTACTCACCCCACCCAACCCTCCCTCGAAGGGAGGGCTTATTGAGCTTTAAAGCCCTCCCTTCGAGGGGAGGGTTGGGTAGGGTGAGTGAGTATAACTTGGCTAAAAAGTTTTTCTAACCCCTAAACTCCCAGCACATCATTAATCCACTCACTTTGCAAACTATCTACTGATGTCTGCATGAGTTCATTCCATTGTCTGGTTACGTCTGCCATTTGACCTTTTTCAAGGCGATGTTCGATCAATTTGAAACTGTCTTTGTGATAAACTACAATATCAATTGGATAGTCAACATCACTGGCACTTACTTGGGTAGCATCGAAGGAAAGAAAACCTAATTTCAGAGCCTCTTCAATGGAAGTATCGTAAGTTAAAGTCCTGTTTAACAAGGGTTTTCCGTAATTTGAATTACCAATGATTTGATATTTCAGTCCTTCGTTAATTTCAATCCAATTGCCTTCTGGAAAGACTAAAAATAGTCGGTGTTCATCGTCTTTTTCCATTTGCCCACCCACAATTGAATGCAAGTTAAACTTATAGCCTTCTTCTTTCAAGTTGGCTTTGTCCTCATTCGCTACTTTCCTAATCATCTCGGCAAAGGCATTGACGGCTTCAAACATATAATCAAATTTGAAGCCTTTTTCTTTGGTCATTTGGTTGAAATAAATAATTGATTTATCTCGGATTGACCGTAAACCAGCCGTCATAATAAACAGCGTATGATTACCGATTTGATGAGTCGAAACTTTCTTATTTGAGTAAACTTCCGTTCCTGCCGTGATTCTATTATCGGCAATAGCAATGAGTCCACCTTTTACTTTAATTCCTAAGCAATATGTCATTATATTTTCTGTGGTTGAGTATTTTTGAAGGATAACAATTTAATCGTAGTGTCCTTTAAGTGAATGTATTATAATTAAATCTTCAAGAACTTTATCAATAATTCTATTTGCTTTATCAATTCTTCTTGACCATTTTCCACTTAACTGGTATTTTAAAGGTTCTGGCTTTCCAATCCCTTTAAACGGGTCTATTTCAATAGAATCTACAAGTTCGGAAATTCGGATTTGAATTTTAATATTACGTTTCTTTTTCCAATAAATAATATCTTCAATTGCCTTGTCAGTATAAACTATTTCCATAAATCCGCAGTTCCTATTTTTTTATATCTCCCTGCTTTAAAGTCCTCTGTACTTGCTTCAATTTTAGCTACAAATTCAGGGTTATAAGGTTTTTCAACCTCTTTATTTTTTATATTGACAAAATCAAATTGTTTGATCAATTCGAGAAAAAAATTTATTCTTTCTTCTTTTATATCGAGTATTAATTCCATGATTATCAGGTATTTAGCAATTTTTTATTAAATAACTCCAGACTTCGTGTTTATAATTGTACAAATTTAACCACTACTCACTGATTCACCGCAACATTTTGCATTTGTTCTTGAATAACTGGTTTTAAATCGAAATAAGTTTTGAAAATTGCCGCCCCAACACCATTATTTTTTTGTTGAAATTCATCTAAATATTGATGTAAACCCAATTCAAAAATATCGGCTACCTCCGAAAATTCAACTTCTGAACGCAATTTGCTCAATGCCTTTTC
>JAYVIV010000182.1:0-30664 GCA_043769985.1 Arcicella sp. | reverse complement strand
GTCCAACAACTTGGCCAAGGAAATCGGCAGTTTGATGAAAGAAGGCAAAAAAGAAGAAGCTGAAGCCATAAAAGGCAAAACAGCCGAGCTAAAAGTGGCTTCAAAAGATTTGGAAGAAAAACTGAAAGAGCTAGAAGTTTCTCTCCAAGACATATTGGTAACGATGCCTAATTTGCCTCACGAAAGTGTACCAAGAGGAAGAACGCCAGAAGAAAACTTAAATATATTTTCTCAAGGTGAAATTCCAAAACTTCATGCAGAGGCCCAACCTCATTGGGAGCTGATAAAAAAATACGACATCATAGATTTCGAATTGGGCAACAAAGTATCTGGAGCAGGTTTCCCGTTTTACAAAGGGAAAGGTGCCAAAATCCAACGTGCCTTGATTAACTTTTTCCTAAACGAAGCCGAAGCCGCAGGATATTTTGAAGTTCAGCCACCGATTGTTATAAATGCCGCCTCTGGATTTGGAACTGGCCAATTGCCCGACAAAGAAGGTCAAATGTATCATGCAACCGCCGATGATCTTTATCTGATCCCAACCGCTGAGGTGCCCATTACAAATATGTACAGAGACGTTATATTGAATGACAACGAATTACCAGTAAAAAATGTAGCGTACACACCCTGTTTCCGTAGAGAAGCGGGTAGCTGGGGTGCACATGTGAGAGGTTTAAACAGATTACACCAGTTTGATAAGGTAGAAATTGTTCAAGTTCGTAAGCCGGAAGAGTCGTATCAGGCATTGGAAGAAATGTTGGAACATGTAAAAGAACTACTTACAAAACTTGAGCTACCATTCAGAATTCTTCGTTTGTGCGGTGGGGATATGAGTTTCACATCGGCACTAACGTTTGATTTTGAAGTTTTCTCAGCGGCTCAGGAGCGTTGGTTAGAAGTCAGTTCAGTTTCAAATTTCGAAACATACCAAGCCAACAGACTCAAACTAAGATACAAAGTTGAAGGCAAAACAAAACTTCTGCATACCTTAAATGGCTCGGCTTTGGCTTTACCAAGAATATTGGCAGCAATACTAGAAAACAACCAAACCACTGAAGGGATAAAAGTCCCAAAAGTACTACAAGCTTTCTGTGGTTTCGACATCATAAATTAAAACAAAACCTTCAAGATTTTTCTTGGAGGTTTTTTTATGAATAACTTCCTGAAACATTACTTTTCAAAATATGTTTAAATATCAAAAAAACAGCTCTGAAATTTTGTAGAAAATCAACATCATTTTACCAATAAATTTCAGTATTTATATTGATTCTAAACGGTTTGAGAGTTAGATTTGAACCTTGAAAGTAAATTGGATTTTTCTAAGTATTTACTATTAATTAAATTTTAAAAATATAACATGTCTTGGTTAACAAAAACTTTAACAAGCTCGATAGGTAAAAAGCTACTAATGGCACTTACTGGCTTGTTTCTTTGTACTTTTTTAGTGGTGCATTTAATAGGTAACCTACAATTATTCAAAAATGACGGTGGTTACGCATTCAACAATTATGCTGTCTTCATGACCACTTTTCCTTTAATTAAAATTGTGTCTTATGTAAACTATGCTTTGATACTTTTTCATGCTTTTTGGGGACTTTATATCACTTATAAAAATCGCCAAGCTCGTCCAATTGGATATGCTGTAGTAAAAAATTCTTCAAGTGTGTTTAGCCGCAACATGGCCATCTTAGGTACAATCCTTTTGGTTTACTTGGTTGTTCACATGAGTGATTTCTGGTACAGATATCACAATGAAGCCCTACCATATGTAAAATACACTGAACAAATAGCTTCAGGAAATATTGAAACAACTCCGATGGAAATTGGTTATACTCAAGAAGCCAAGAAAGTGGAAATGCTGAATGAGCAAGCGGGAACAAAAACGATAATTGTTAAAGACTTATACAATGTCGTTTCCTTCTCATTTCAAAATATTCTGTTAGTGTTGTTTTATGTACTTTCAATGTTTGCTGTTGCTTTCCACTTGTTTCATGGATTTCAAAGTGCGTTTCAGACTTTGGGCTGGAGTCACCCAAAATATACTCCAATGGTCAAAGGTTTAGGTGTTTGGGTATTTGCAGTACTTATTCCAATCGGATATGCAGCAATGCCCCTTTATTTTTATTTTTTTAAATAATTTCAGCTTAATTAAAAAAAATGGCAACAATAAAATTGGACGCTAAAGTGCCCGAGGGCCCAATAGGTGAAAAGTGGACGAAATACAAATCTTCAGTGCCTTTGGTAAACCCTGCCAATAAGCGTAATCTTGAAATAATAGTGGTAGGTACAGGTCTTGCTGGAGCATCTGCGGCTGCATCTTTGGCCGAAATGGGCTATAAAGTTAAAACATTCTGTTTTCAAGATTCTCCTCGCAGAGCACACTCCATTGCGGCTCAAGGAGGTATAAATGCAGCTAAAAATTATCAAAATGATGGAGACTCTACATACAGATTGTTTTATGATACCATAAAGGGTGGTGACTACAGAGCAAGAGAAGGCAACGTTCACCGTTTAGCTGAGGTTTCAGCAAGCATTATTGACCAGTGCGTGGCTCAGGGTGTACCATTTGCTCGTGATTATGGTGGTATGTTGCGTAACCGTTCGTTTGGGGGTACACAAGTTCAACGTACTTTTTATGCTGCTGGACAAACTGGTCAACAGTTACTTTTAGGTGCATATTCTGCCCTTGAGAGACAAATAGGCAAAGGTTCTGTCATTAATTATTCACGTCATGAAATGCTTGACGTGGTAAAAATAGATGGAAAAGCTAGAGGAATTATAGCAAGAAACCTCATCACTGGTGAATTAGAAAGACATTTTGGACACGCCGTATTGCTTTGTACGGGTGGCTATGGAAACGTGTTTTATCTTTCTACCAACGCGATGGGTAGTAATGTAACTGCGGCTTGGAAAGCTCACAAACAAGGAGCATTATTCGCAAACCCTTGTTTCACGCAGATTCACCCTACCTGTATCCCTGTTTCGGGCGATCATCAGTCTAAATTGACGTTGATGTCTGAGTCGCTTCGTAATGACGGGCGTATTTGGGTACCAAAACAAAAAGATGATAAACGTGCAGCCAACGATATTCCTGAAGAGGAAAGAGATTATTACTTGGAGCGTCGTTATCCTGCTTTTGGTAACTTGGTGCCTAGAGACATCGCTTCACGTGCAGCCAAAGAAAGATGTGATGCTGGCTATGGTGTTGGTGTAACCAAAATGGCAGTTTACTTAGATTTCAAATCTAACTTAATCAATAAATACGGTAGAGCCGAAGCGACAAAATTGGGTATCGAAAACCCTGATTTGGATACTTTGATTCGCCTTGGAAAAGAAGTCGTAAAAGAAGAGTACGGTAACTTGTTTGACATGTACAAGCAAATTACCGGTGAAGATCCTTACGAAGTTCCTATGATGATTTATCCAGCGGTACATTATACTATGGGTGGTGTATGGGTAGATTATAACTTGATGACAACCGTTCCTGGTCTTTATTGTTTGGGAGAAGCAAACTTCTCTGACCACGGAGCCAACCGTTTAGGAGCTTCGGCCCTAATGCAAGGTTTGTCAGACGGTTATTTTGTTATACCTTACACAATTGGTTCGTATTTATCTGCAGAAATCAAAACCAAATCGATTTCAACTGATCACGAGGCATTTGTTGATGCCGAGAAAGCAACACGTGAGAGAATTGAGAAATTAATTAATATCAAAGGCAAGCAATCGCCAGAATCGTTCCACAAAAGATTAGGAAAGATTATGTGGGAAAAATGCGGAATGGCCAGAAATGAAAAAGGTTTGAAAGAAGCTATAGCTGAAATCCAAGCCCTAAAAAAAGAATTTTGGAGTGACTTGAGAGTTTTGGGTGACATTGATGGTTTCAACCCTGAGTTAGACAAAGCCGGCCGTGTAGCCGACTTTATAGAATTAGGCGAACTTATGTGCGTTGATGCTTTAGACAGAAATGAATCTTGTGGAGGACACTTTAGAGAAGAATACCAAGAGGACGGAGGTGAGGCAATGCGTGACGACGAAAACTATATGTATGTAGCGGCATGGGAACACAAAGGAGAAAGCAAATGGGAGCTGCACAAAGAAGAGCTGAAATATGAGAATATTAAAATAGCTCAACGTAACTATAAATAATTATTTCAATTTTTTTTGAATTATGAGCACAGGCAATATGACCATTAATCTGAAAGTTTGGAAACAAAAAAATGCCAAAACTTCAGGTAATTTAGAAACATATAAAGTAGATCAAGTTTCACCAGATATGTCTTTTTTAGAGATGTTTGATGTCTTAAACGAACGTCTCATCAACGAAGGTGACTCGCCCGTTGCTTTTGACCACGATTGCCGTGAAGGTATTTGCGGAATGTGTTCAATGTATATCAATGGCGAACCACATGGCCCTGGCAAAAACGTTACGACTTGCCAATTGCACATGAGGTCATTCAAAGATGGCGACACCATCACGGTTGAGCCGTGGAGAGCAAAAGCCTTCCCAATTGTGAAAGACTTGGCAGTAAACCGTTCAGCCTTCGACCGTATTATTGCGGCGGGTGGCTATATTTCCGTAAATACGGGTAATGCTCAAGATGCCAACTCATTACCAATTGCCAAAGACAATGCTGATGATGCTTTCATGGCAGCGGCTTGTATCGGTTGCGGTGCTTGTGTGGCGGCTTGCGTGAATTCTTCTGCGATGTTATTTACTTCTGCAAAAATTTCTCAATTGGCATTATTGCCACAAGGACAAGCAGAACGTCAAATGCGTGCTGAGAAAATGGTTGCCCAGATGGATATTGAAGGTTTTGGGGCGTGTAGTGTTACTGGTGCTTGCGAAGCTGAATGTCCGAAAGGAATATCTTTGGAAAACATTGCTCGTATGAATCGTGAGTATTATGGTGCTGTGCTTTCTTCTAAATAAGAAGATAAAAATAGACATTAAAAGCCGTTTCAGGAGACTGAGACGGCTTTTTTGGGTTTAATTCAAAACATTAACAAACCTTTAACAAAACCAAAATAATACTTTGCGTAATTTCTTGTTCTAATCTATAAATCACAATTAAATCACAAGGATATGAAAAAGCTTATGATTGCCGCTTTGATGGTTATTATGTCCATTGTTTCGGTGAATGCACAATTTGGAGGAAATCAGGCGTATGCTTATGACGATGATAGATATTATTACGACAATGACTTCGATTGGCATTGGGATATTCGTGTGAAAATCAGTAACGGAATTCAACGAGGGTTACTGACTCAAAATGAATCAAACCGAATGTATAGTAGATTGGAAGATGTGGAAAGAAAGGAATACATATATCAAGCAGATGGACTTTTCAACGGTTGGGAACAACAAGAAATTTGGGATGATGTCGTTTACCTAAATCAACGCTTGGGCATTGAATTGAACGATTATGACCGTAAATTCTATGGTTTTGATGTCTATGGCTACGACCGCCGAGGATATAATAGATGGTTTTATCAGGGTGGATACGACTTTTTTAGATTTGACAAAAGGGGTTTTGGTAGCGTACGATTAGGATACTTACCTCGACCAAATTATAATGGTTGGTATAGAAACAATAATAATCGCATTGCCCGAAATTATTGTTCTGATAGAAGATATTACGATAATAGAAGCAATAATAGAGATTATGCCAGAGGAAATTGGGGTAAAGGAAACAATGGAAACTATTACGGTAAAGATTCAAGAAGAGATAACGATAATAATAGAAATCGCTCTTATGGCAATGATAACGGCAGAAATAACTCGCAGGGCAATAACGACAACCGAAGAAATGATAGAATAGAGATGCCAAATAATCGCTCGAATGACAATGGAAATGGATTTCCAAGCAGTGGTGGTAGACCTGAAAGAATTGAACCGAACCATAATAACGGTTTACCACAACGTAACAATGGAAACAGTCCCGATAGAATAGAAATGCCAAACACTCGTCCTGAAAGAGTTGAACCTCCGCAAGGAAACGGAAATGAAAGACCTGAAAGAACGGAGTCTAATAATAATCGTTCAGATAATGGAAATCGGGGAAATTCAAGTCGGATAGAAACCCCTCCAAGCAATGGAAGTGGCGAGGGTCGTGGAGGAAGTAGAGGTCCTCGGTGAAAGTTTAGCGTAGTAAGAGTTTTTCTTACTACGCTATTTTTTTAATCATCGTTTCAGTCGAGGCTATTGATTAAATAATGGTTTATACTTAGAGATTGGTGTGATAATTAACTGATTATTATATGTTTACACAAAAACAAAACAACGCTTAAATATATACGACCAACTTATTTAACTACTAAAATATTCCCTTCTCAACGCAAAGATTCTTCTAATATCGGCGATAAGCAGCTGGATTCAAGATTCAAATTATATCATAACACAGGTGAATTTTTTAAAATCAGCACGTTAAATTTACTAACAATTGTATAGCTTTGATTTAAAATTTAAAATCATCAATAAATGGCAAAATATTCATTATCAATCAACGGACAATCTAAAACGGTGGACGTTGAAGAAGACACTCCTCTTTTGTGGGTTTTGCGAGATACTTTGGAACTCACGGGGACAAAATATGGCTGCGGCATGGCTCAATGCGGAGCTTGCACAGTGCATCTGAATGGCGTGGCAACTCGCTCTTGTGTACTGCCAGTTTCAGTAATTGGTAAATCTAAAATCACCACCATCGAAGGACTTTCAGCGAATGGAACTCACCCCGTTCAGAAGGCTTGGAATGAAATTGACGTGCCTCAATGTGGTTACTGCCAGGCAGGACAAATGATGACGGCAGCGGCATTTTTGAAGGAAAACAAAAACCCAACCGATGCTGATATTTCAACTGCAATGTCAGGAAATATTTGCCGTTGCGGAACCTATCACCGTATCCATGATGCCGTGAAATTAGCGGCAAAATCTTCTAAATAACCCCCTCAAACGAACATGGAAAATATAAAAAACAACAGCCGTGGAAATTTCCTAAAAAATTCCTTAATGGCAAGCGGAGGTTTGATTTTGGGTTTTAACTGGTTGAGTAATGAAACACTCGCCGCCAGTATTATCCAACAAGCAACCGCCGAAAATATCACGTCAAATGCCTTTCTTTCGATTGCTCCAAACGGAATAATTACTATTTTTTCTCCCAATCCAGAAATTGGTCAAGGCATAAAAACAGCCTTTGCGGTGATTGTTGCGGAAGAATTGGATGCAGATTGGAAAAATGTGGTGGTAAAACAGGCTCATTTAGATGCCAAAAAATACGAAAGACAATTGACGGGTGGGAGTGGAGCAATCAAGCATTCTTGGGAGCGTTTACGCAAAGCGGGAGCAACTGCAAAACATCTGCTAATCGAAGCGGCGGCTCAGAAATGGTCTGCTGATGCTTCAACTTGTAAGGCTGAAAATGGTTTTATAATCTCTTCAACTGGACAAAAATTATCTTATGGAGAACTATCAGAAGCCGCTTCAAAATTACCTGTTCCAAAAGACATAAAATTAAAGAATAAAGAAGATTTTAAACTAATAGGGCAGACCACCAAAAGTGTTGATAATCAAGATGTTCTGACTGGAAAACCAGTTTATGGGCTTGATTTCAAAACGGAAGGAATGTTACACGCCCAAATTCAAAGACCTCCCGCTTTTGGCTCAAAATTGAAATCCTTTGATGCTTCAGAAGCCAAGAAAATGTCGGGCATTATTGATGTAGTTTCTTTCGGTAATAAAGTGGCAATTGTGGGTAAATCCACTTGGCAAATTATGAAGGCCCGCAAAGCCTTGAAAATTGATTGGGAAAAAGAAAAAGACCTCGAAAGTGATGCCGACCATAACCGAATATTCACGGAAATGATGGAAGGAAATAAAGCAGAAGTCAGACGCAAAGATGGAGACGTTGAGAAGGCATTTGCAGAAGCCCACAAAGTGATTCAGGCAGAATATCAATGTCCTTTCTTACCTCATAATCCGATGGAACCCATGAATTTCTTTGCGGATGTAAAGGAAAATAGCGTGCGTTTGGCAGGTCCGACCCAAACACCTCAGTCTGCAGTTGACCAAGTTGCTAAATTACTGAATATTCCAGCCGCAAATATTACGTTGGAATTGACAAAAATGGGTGGAGGTTTTGGTAGAAGATTGAATAATGATTATGCCTTGGAAGCCGCTGAATTATCAAGCATCATCAAAGCCCCCGTGAAAGTGATGTGGACTCGTGAAGACGATATGGGCGGAGGAATTTATAGACCTGCTGTGCGTTATCGATTCAAAGCTGCGGTTGATAAGGCGGGAAATATGACAGGCTTCATGTTGCGTGGGGTAAGTATGAATGCTGGTAATTCCACCCGACAAGACAATTTTCCAGTCGGGGCGGTTGAAAACGTTTTGATTGATTCAGTGGATTATAAATCGCCCATCACCACAGGACCTTGGCGAGCCCCAATTACCAACTTTTTGGCGTATGCCGAACAAGCATTTTTGGATGAAGTGGCAACCGCAGTTGGCAAAGACCCAATTCAATTTCGATTGGAATTATTAGCCAAAGTGAAGGAAAAGCCAATTGGTAAAATTACCTACGAGCCAGACCGTTTTGAAAAAGTGATTAAAATGGCAGCTGAAAAATCCCAATGGGGTAAGGCAAAGAAAGATACTCACCAAGGATTTAGCGTCTATTTTTCGCATAATTCTTATGTGGCTCAGGTGGCAGAAATTGTGGTAAAAAAAGGCAAACCAACGCTAAAAAAGGTGTATGCCGTAACGGATTGTGGCATTGTGATTAATCAGAGTGGAGCGAAAAATCAGATTTATGGAGCCATTGTGGATGGCATTGGTCATGCGATGTACGGCAAGTTGAGTTTCAAAGATGGTGTTCCACAAGAGACAAATTTCAATGCTTATAAACTCATAAAATACAATGAAGTACCAGAAATTGAAGCCCATTTTGTGGATAACGGCATCGACCCAACAGGCTTAGGCGAACCTGCTTTACCACCAACGGGTGGTGCTTTGGCAAACGTAATTTTCAAAGCAACGGGCAAGAGGATTTATAAACAACCCTTTGCTGAAAATCAAGAAATGGACGGAATATTGTAATAAATCTCACATCAAATTGAAGGACGGCATGGCTCAAAGCGATGCCGTCCTTGCTATAACACAAACATATCTTTACCTTTGTTTATCAATAAATCCGCAGAAATAAAATCAATGCTTGCAGAATTACACTATCCGATAAACTCACTAAAAGGCGAACAATTAGATGAATACTTAGAAAGAGGTTGGTTCAGAATGGGACAAACTATTTTTACTACTAACTTCTTGAAATTCAATGGTTTAATGTATAGTGTAATTTGGTTAAGAATTGATTTACTGAACTTCAAATCCAGCAAAACACAACAAAAACTGCAAAAATTAAATGCCAATTTCAAGGTAGAAATCAAACCTTCCATTGCCCTCACACCTGAGCATTTAATTCTTTTCAATAAATATAAAAATCATGTCCCTTTTGATGCCGCACCGTCTCTGACTCATTTGTTATATGACGATAAATTCAGCAATGTTTTTGATTCCTACGAAGTCAACATTTACGATAAACAAAAACTGATTGCCTGCGGTGTTTTTGACTTAGGAAAAGATGCTTCAACGGGAATTACCTGCTTCTATGACCCTGATTATCAGAAACATAGTCTCGGAAAATACTTGATGTTTTTGAAAATAGATTTTAGTAAGAGGCAAGGTATGAGTTATTTTTATCCAGGTTATTTTGCTCCAGATTACCCGATGTTCGATTATAAATTGGACTTAGCAAAACCCTTTCTCGAATTTTTAGATTTATCAATGAATCTATGGAGACCATTTCAAGAATACCTTTACGAAGAAATACCTTTGCTTGAAATGACCCAAAAATTAGAAGAACTTTCAGCCTGTTTAACCAAAAGAAACTTTACCCACACTGTCCTAAAATACGAATATTTTGATGCCGAACTATCTCCAACGATGAATGGCACAGGAACGTTTGATTTTCCAGTATTTATCCTCTGTTTTGAACGAGACAAAAGCATTTCAAATCCATTGATTGTTTATGATGTTATCTCTCGGCAATATCATTTAGTCGTTTGTGATGTGACCTATCAACTTAATAATGAGACGATTAAACCAGATTGTTATAACGAAAATCTCCTACAAATGACCCAACACCTTTTTGCTACCGAATCAGCGGAAGCAATGGCTTTGGTGATTTCGAGGTCGTTGCAGAAGACGGTTGGGGTGGTGAATTCTTAGTAGTCGAAATGTATATTAGGTATGTTTTTTGTAGATTTGTTTATAAATACTAATTGAAACTCTCCAATGCGTTATCTCGATCCAAAAAATGATTTGACATTCAAAAAAATATTCGGACAACATCCTCATTTGTTGATCAGTTTTTTGAACGCTCTTTTGCCCTTAGATTCTCCTATTTTATCGGTAGAATATCTTCCGCACGAATTAGTCCCAGAAATTCCTGTTTTAAAATATTCCATCGTTGATGTTCGTTGTACAGACCAGAACGGACGACAATTTATTGTGGAAATGCAAATGCTTTGGACGGATGCTTTCAAAAGTAGGGTCTTATTCAATGCTTCAAAGGCATACGTTCAACAGTTGGGTAAAGGCAAAGTTTATGAAAGTTTACAGCCCGTTTACTCGCTAAATCTGGTCAATGAAACGTTTGAGCCTACGATTACTGACTTTTACCATCATTATAAAATCGTTCATCAACAATATCCCGATAAAATTCTAAAAGGCTTAGAGTTAGTCTTTGTGGAACTTCCCAAGTTTAAAGCAAAAAATATTTCGGAGCGAAAAATGCAATTGCTTTGGTTACGCTTTATGACTGAAATTGAAGATAATTCAGAAGCAATACCAGAAGAATTATTACAAAACCCAATTATTAAAGAAGCCGTTGATTATCTTCAAGAATCGGGATTTACAAAAGGGGAATTAGCAACCTATAATAAATATTGGGATGATATAAGTAGTGAAATGACCTTAATGAATGCTGCCAAAGCAGAAGGATTAGCCGAGGGAAGAGAGGAAGGTCGAGAGAAAGGTCGAGAGGAAGGTCGAGAGGAAGGTCGAGAAGAAGGAAAAAAAATGGGCATTATCCTGATGGCTAAAAATGCAATTGAAAATGGATTGACTAATCAGCTTATTAAACAATTTACTGGATTATCAGATAATGAAATTGACAATTTAAGGAATACCTAAAATATTGAGCTTACAACCACATGAAAAACAAAATTCTTCAAATTCTTCTCGTCATTGCTGTTGTCTTGGGCTTGAATGTCTTAGCCAATTACTTTTTTTTCAGAATAGATCTTACCGAAGAAAAACGTTTTACGATTAATGATGCCACAAAAAAACTCCTCAAAAACCTTGATGATGAGGTGTATGTGAAGGTATATCTTACGGGTAAAGGCATTCCTGCGGGCTTCAAACGCTTGGAAAATGCGGTTCGTGAAACCTTAGACGAATTTCAGATTTATGGAGGAACAAAAATAAAATACGCCTTCATTGACCTTAATTCTGAATACAAAGATGAGAAAACTCGTAACGAAAAAATAGTTCAATTGGCTCAAAAGGGCATCCCTCCCACCAATGCTATGGCAAATGAGGATGGAAAGAAAACACAAAGTTTAATTATTCCAGGGGCGATCATTACCTATAAAGACAAAGAAATTGCAACGCTTTTATTGAAAGGTAACAAGACAGCCTCACCCCAAGAAATTCTTAATCAGTCGTATGAAAGCGTAGAATTTCAATTGGTTTCTGCCATCAAAACAATTACCGCTTCTCAGAAAAAGAAGATTGGTATTTTTGTTAATTATTCAAGATTACCCGCCGTAAATCAATTGGATTTAATTAATGCATTGAAGAAAAATTACGAACTTTTTCCCGTTGATTTAAGACAATCGCCAACGCTTGATGGCTTAGATGCGATTTTAGTAATGAAACCTGACCAAGTTTTTAATGATGATGATAAATATAAAATTGACCAATTTATTATAAACGGTGGCAAAGCATTATTTTTCGTGGATGCCGTCAAAGTAGATTCAGTTGCCCGTGAAGGAAGTTTGGCACAAGTGCAGAGTGTAGGGTTAGAAGATTTGCTTTTTAAATACGGTGTTCGCCTGAATCCTAACCTTATTAAAGACGCTCAAATGTGTGCTGCTATTCCTTTAGACGTGGGTAATTTTGGTGATAAAGCCAATATTCAACTGATACCTTGGCAATATTATCCGTTGATAAATACTTTCGGAAACTCCCCGATTGTCAAGAATTTAGATGCTGTTTATACGAAATATGTAGGGTCATTAGATACTGTTAGAGCCGATGGGATTTCAAAAATTCCTTTATTAATGACTTCAAAATATACCCAAATTTTGAAAGCTCCTGCGGTGATGAGTTACAATTTTGCTAATAAACAATTAGATCCTAATGACTACAAAGCGGGTGTTCAAACCGTGGGAATTTTATTAGAAGGTAAGTTCGAGTCTTTATTTAATAACAGAATTTTGCCGAACGATTTACGCTCAGCCACATTTAAATCATCAGGAAAACCTTCAAAAATTATTGTTTGTTCAGATGGTGATATACCTGTAAATGATTTCGATAAAAAGCAAAATACCCCTTTGCCCTTGGGATTCGATAAATATTCAGGAAATACTTTCGCCAATAAAGATTTTGTGATGAATGCCGTTGATTATCTTTTGGATGATAATGGAATAATTACCGCTCGAAATAAAGAAATTGTTTTGCGTCCCTTAGACAAAGTAGCCTTGCAAGACGAGCGTGAATACTGGCAAGGAATCAATCTCATTGTTCCGATTTTGGTGTTGGTTTTGGCGGGATTGTTGAAAGGGTTTTTAAGGAAGAGACGGTATGCGTAAGTATTGATAGGAATATTTTATCTCTAATTATCTGATAATCAGGATAAATAAAATAATTGTTAATTTTAAATTACTTAGGCTTGCAAAATTACAGGATAAGCCGTAATTTTGCACCACGTTAAAAGAAACGGTAATGGTTTAATAGCTCAGTTGGTTCAGAGCACCTGCCTTACAAGCAGGGGGTCCAAGGTTCGAATCCTTGTTAGACCACCATTTAGATTATCATTTTGGTTTAATAGCTCAGTTGGTTCAGAGCACCTGCCTTACAAGCAGGGGGTCCAAGGTTCGAATCCTTGTTAGACCACCAAAATTTAAGCCACTCAAATTGAGTGGCTTTTTTGTTTTTAGCGATTCCTCTCAAATACTTCCAACATTTTCCAAATTTTCTTCCATTTTCTGTTACCAAATAATAAACCTTTGCGACTAAATGTTGTAAAGGTTTTTTTTTGACTGCTTGATGAACCAACTTCCCTTTAACGTCTTATCTCAAATCAAACTTATGTATAATCTAACAGCACATCGTGACGCTCTATTGACCGTTGATTCTAAAAGAAATATTGCCCTTTATATTGACCGCATCGTCATGATTAAAGGTGAAGGAAATTATTTTTTGGGAAGTATATTTATGCCGTAAAAGAAAAAAATACGGTCATTGTACGTCTCGGAAATTCACCGATTGGTAAATTTTATCATCATTTTCAAGGAGATGCTTTGATGTATTTAGATGCGGGATTATCTGTTTTGTAAGTATCCCTTTTTAACTCACTTGTGCATTTAACAAATACTTAAGTGGGTTAAAGTTTGTTTTTTTTTGATTTAGATTCATAATTACATACATTCGTTCACAGATTGTAAAAATTAATTTTTCAACACTTTGAGACTTGAATAACAATGAAAAAATTACTATTAATCTCCTCAATTTTTTTTGTAACTCTCCTTTCACACTCTTTCTCTCAAACTAATGCCAACGATTGGACTTGGATTAAGGGAACGAACACCCAGAATCAAGTACCCAGTTATGGAACAAAAGGAGTTGAAACTACCTATAATGACCCAGGTTCGAGGTCAAGTGCAGCTACGTGGGTATTAAATAACAAACTTTATCTGATGGGAGGTTTGGGTGCTACTGGTTCAATGAACGATTTATGGGTATTTGACCTCAGTACCAATAATTGGACGTGGTTGAGTGGTTCAACTATGGCTGACCAACTTGGAAATTATGGAACAAAAGGGGTACCTGCCTCAACGAATGTGCCAAGTGCGAGAGTAAATGCAGTTACATGGACTTATAACAATAAGCTTTATTTAATGGGAGGTTTTATAAATGCTTATTATTCGGGCTATAATGACCTTTGGGAATATGACTTGAGTACAAATATGTGGACATGGCTGAAAGGCTCTAATACATTTAATGATGAAGGAAATTATGGAACGCAAGGAGTGGCAGACCCTAATAATGTACCCAGAGCAAGAGAAATGAGTAGTGGATGGGTATATAATAATAAGTTTTATTTATTTGGTGGATGGACGCATGATTATCAGTTTAGATCCTTAAATGCTGTACTAAATGATGTTTGGGAATATGACCCTGCCACAAATAATTGGAGATGGCTCAAAGGTAATAAATCAGGTTTAGACCCATTAGGTATTTATGGGACAAAGGGTATTGCTGCCCCAGCTAACACCCCAGGTGCAAGAAAGAATAGTTTTACGATGGCTAATAATGAAAAAGCATATATTTTTGGTGGAAAAGGATGGTATGCTTCGGGAAATCAAACCACACTTTCAGACTTATGGGAATATGATGCAATAACCAATAATTGGCGTTGGCTAAGTGGAAGTAGCCTTGACGATGCACAAGCTAATGGCGTTCTTGGCGTAAAAGGAGTTTCTTCGCCAACTAATTTTGTCGGAGCAAGAGAGCAAGGAAGTAGCTTCTTTTCAAATAATAAATTGTTTATGATGGGGGGATACGGTAAAATATCTTCTTCGTATAGCACAAGAGACGATATATGGGAATATGACCTTTCTACTAATTTATGGACTTGGCTGAATGGAAGTAGTACAGGCGGTACAAGCGGAGTTTACGGAACTCAGGGAGTTAGCGACCCTAATAATAATCCTAAGGCAAGCACTTTTCATTTTGGGTGGTATGTTAATTCCATATATTACATGATGGGAGGTGGAATCAGTGCTTTGTGGCTTTATGTACCAACTTGTACCCAAGTCATTTCTATTTCCTCGGGTGATTGGAACGATATAAATACTTGGTCTTGTGGGCGAATTCCAACTGCCAACGATGAAGTAACCATTAATGGGCATACCATTTCAATTTCTGGAAATGGCTTTGCTAAGAATGTTACAAAGAAATCTGGTGGAATGATAAATATTACTACTGGTGCTAATTTAAAAATAGGAAATCCTTAAAAATTATCGAACAAAAAAATGCTACAACTCGGACTCGTTAGTGCTATTTTAGCCGACCATACTTTTGAACAGGTCATTGATTTTGTTTCAGAGAAAAACTTTAAATGTGTTGAAATCATGTGCTGGCCCGCAGGTAATGCAGATGCTCGTAGGTATGCAGGTGTAAGCCATATTGATGTGGATTCTCTTAACGATACGCAGGTGGTGTATATCAAAAAATATACTACCGATAGGAATATAATCATCTCAGGATTAGGGTATTATCCAAATCCACTCGACCCAAATGCTGAACAAGCAGAGGTTTACATCGGGCATATCAAAAAGATTATCAGAGGAGCTGCCAAATTAGGAATTCCTGTGGTGAATACTTTTGTAGGACGTGACTCGCAGAAAAATGTCGATTATAACTTAGATAGATTCAAGGACGTTTGGACGGATATTGTGAAAGTTGCCGAAGAAGAAAATATCAACATTGGCATCGAAAATTGTCCTATGTTTTTTACAAATGACGAATGGCCTGGGGGTAAAAACTTGGCAACTACACCCGCCATTTGGGACAAAATGTTTGAGATAATTCCTTCCAAAAACCTCGGACTTAATTACGACCCATCGCATTTAGTTTGGCAAATGATGGATTATTGTCAGCCAATTTATGATTATCGTGAACGCTTGCATCACATTCATTTAAAGGATGCCAAAGTATATACAGACAAATTGAACAGAGTAGGAATTATGGCAAATCCTTTGGAATATCATTCCCCTAAATTGCCTGGGTTGGGAGATATTAACTGGGGTAAATTCTTTGCAGCTCTCACGGATGTACGTTATCGTGGTCCTGTGGTGATTGAGGTAGAAGATAAAGCTTATGAAGGTTCGCCAGCGGATGTAGAATCAGCCATTTTGACGGCAAGGAATTATTTGGGACAGTTTTTGGGTTAACATTAAAAAGAAATAATGAATACAAAATCAATAAAATACAACTCTCTAAACGAAATAAAAAACGTTGCTAAGACCATTCTCGAATTTGGACAAAAAACGCCTGTCTGGATTTTTGAAGGGCAAATGGGAGCGGGGAAAACTACGCTTATCAAAGCAATTTGTGATGTTTTAATCGTAACGAGCCACGTGCAGAGCCCCACGTATTCGTTAGTGAACGAATATACCACGAAGCAGGGCATCGATCTTTATCATTTTGATTTTTATAGAATTAAAAATGAGGAAGAAGCGATGGATATTGGCGTGGAAGATTATTTATATTCTGGTGAAAGATGTTTCATCGAATGGCCCTCAAAAATTGCTAACTTGTTGCCAGCCAAATACTTAAAAATTGAAATCAAAGTGTTGGAAGATGGAGGTAGAGAAATTCATTTGGAAAAAGTTGGGGTTTAGTGTATTTTTATAGGAAATTTAAAAACAAGTCCATACGTTATGAGTCATAAATTCAATGTTTTATTTCAAAAAGACGAATATGGGTATTTCGCTTTTTGTCCTGAATTAAAAGGATGTCATTCTCAGGGTAATACTTTTGAGGAAGCTCAAGAGAATATTCGAGAAGCTATTGAACTTTACGTTGAGTCGATGAGCAAAGAGGAAGTGGATGAATTATTACCTTCAAAAGATTTAATCATAACAACAATGGAGGTGGAAATTGCCTAAATTACCAATCATGGATGCAAAAGAAGCAGAAAGACTTCTCTTAGCATTCGGTTTCTTATTGTCCAGAAAAAAAGGAAGTCATCGAATTTATTTTAAAGAGAAAAAACGAATCGTAATTCCTTTTCATGCTGGGAAAAGTCTTCATCCTAAAATTGTTAAAGAAGTTTTAGAGGCTGTCGATTTATTGGAAAACTAAATCAGCACTAAATCTTAACTCAAAAAATGCCCCAACCAACAGGTTTTAAAGAAGTCCTTGCTCAATCTGGTCTCATGCCGCAAGAGGCTCTGGTCTGGACAAAACAGAACGCCAAAAGTCTATTCATCGGAATTCCCAAAGAGGTTTCGATGCAGGAAAGACGTGTGTCGCTTACACCTTCGGCAGTTGGTCTTTTGGTGCGAAATGGACATCAAGTTTTGATTGAAACGGGGGCAGGAGATGGAGCAAAATTTACTGACAATCAATACTCTGATGCAGGAGGACAAATATCTTACACCACTGAAGAAGTATTCAAATCTAATGTGATTTTGAAAGTTCAGCCCTTGACAGATTCAGAATTTGAACACCTCAATAATGGCTCTACCGTGATTTCAGCCTTGAATATGCCTCGAATGACAAAGGAATATTTTGAGACATTAAACCGTAAAAAAATCACAGGACTCTGTTACGAATATATTGAAGATAACGTTGGAGGAATGCCAATTATCAGAGCCATGTCGGAAATTGCAGGGAGTACAGTCATGTTAATTGCGGCAGAATGTTTGAATAGTGCCAATGACGGAATGGGTGTAATTTTAGGAGGAATCACGGGCGTACCACCAACAAAAGTAGTGATTTTGGGAGCTGGCACGGTCTCAGAATATACCGCCAGAATTGCCATTGGTTTGGGGGCAGATTTGAAGGTTTTTGATAAGGATATTTATAAATTACAACGGTTGAAACACGCCGTTGGACACAATATTTATACCTGTATCATTGACTCAAATATCCTTACACAAGCAATTTCAGAGGCAGATGTAGTCATTGGTGCTTTGCGTGCCGAGGATGGTTTTACGCCTTGCATCGTTACGGAAGAAATGGTTTCGATGATGAAAACAGATTCAGTGATAATTGATGTTTGTATCGACCAAGGAGGTTGTTTTGAGACTTCTGAAATGACAACGCACGTCAATCCGATTTTCAGAAAGCATGACGTAATCCATTACTGTGTACCCAATATTCCTTCACGAGTAGCACATACCGCCACCCAAGCATTAAGCAATATTTTTACCTCATTCCTATTGAAAACAGGAAAGACGGGCGGAATTGAAGAAGCCATTTTTGCGAACAAATCTTTCATGAAAGGCGTTTATACTTACAAAGGCAGTTTAACAAACGCCAACATCGCCAAAAAATTTGGCATGAACTATAAAGATTTAAGTTTGCTGAGTGCAGCGAGATTTTAGTTAATAATTAATAAGGAATAATTAATAGTTAAAATAGTAAAATCCTTATTATCAACTTGTTAGATGCAATTTATTCTCAACAACTATTAATCATTAACTATCAATTATTAACTAAATAACGTGTTAGAAGATTATCAAGCCATATCCAATTCAGCCAATTCGCACGATTTAAACGGGAAGCGTTTGGGCATTATTTCCACCGATTTTGTAATTGTTTCTGAGTTTTTGAAGGAAGCCTCTTACCAAATTCGTACTCGTGGATTTTCAAAATATCCCATTTTTGCGGTTTCCCAAAACCCTGTTCCAATTGGCTCAAAATTGATTGGAATTCACGAAATGAACGACAATCAATGGCATTATCACGCTTCGATGATGGAAGAATTTGTGCAACGTGAAATCATTGCGGAGGAAAATGTGGAGGTTTTCAAAACAAGCTATAAAGACCCCGACGAGTTTTGTTGCTTGTTTGTGATGGATAATGATTTTGTGAATTTTATTTATATTCCCTTTCCAGAGGATTGAGGATGGTAATTGGGGATTAGGGAATTAGCAAAATACAGTTCTTCTCAATGAACTTAAAATTGAGATTTGAATTTCCTTTAAATCCCAAATCCCAAATCCCAAATCCCAAATCCAATTAAACTTGCCCACCCAACAAAATCCGAAACGTAGTTCCTTTATTCACCTCCGAACTTTTTACTATTAATTTTCCATTATGATAATTCTCAATAATTCGTTTAGCAAGGGTTAAACCCAAGCCCCAACCCCGTTTTTTTGTACTGAATCCTGGGTTGAAAACTTTACTCATATTTTTCTTGGCAATGCCTTTACCAGTGTCCGAAATATCAATGGCAACTTGTTTATTTTTGGTTTCTTTCATTACCACTTTCAAGGCTCCAACACCTTCCATGGCATCCACGGCGTTTTTGCAAATATTTTCAACGACCCATTCAAAGAGATATTTGTTCAATTTTAACATAGTATTTGGTGGTAATTCATTCACAAAACTGAAAGAAACTTTGGTTGAAATTCGTTTCTGTAAGTAGGACATAAACGTCTCAATTGTTTCGGCAACATCTTCTTCCTTCAAGACAGGAATAGAACCAATATTTGAGAAACGAGTCGTGATTACGTCTAAACGCTGCACATCTTTTTCTAACTCCTTCACAATTTCTTGGTCATAAGTGGAGTCAGTTTTGAAGAATTCCACCCATGCCGTCAGTGATGAAAGTGGAGTTCCTAATTGATGAGCAGTTTCTTTTGCCAACCCCACCCAAACACGGTTTTGTTCTGACTTTCTGGAAGCATCAAAAAACAAATATGCCGCCAATCCGAAGATTAAAACGATGAGTAATTGAAAGAGTGGATAATATCGTAAGATATTGAGCAACTGAGAGTTACCGTAATAAATGTACTCTTTATGAAAAACCATATCTACTTCAATCGGAATATTATCGTCTCTTATAATTTCTTCTAATTTACCCTTTAAAAATACCTGTTTTTCGTTGGAATTTAAGCCTTTTGGAACTTCAATATTCCTTGAATCAAGGTATCCAGAACCATCTTTTGAGATAATCGGAATAGTATTATTTTCATTGGATTTTTTAATTTTATCAAAGAAAAAATTAATGTCTTTATTCACATCATTAGTCATCATATACTTAAATGACTCTGCATAAATCTCAATTTGTTGCTTTTCTCTTTCCTCCAATTTTGTCACCAATTTATCAGTAATATAAAGCGATGCAGCCCCTACTATTGCACAGAAAACCAAAAAGGCAACTTTCCACCAAGTGTTGCGGCTATAAATATCAACGGTTAGAATCATTTTAGAAGATGTTTAAAAATTAGTTTTTAATCAAAAAAGGGAATCGGTTTGTTATCTTTTAAACGACGAAATTTATCAGATATGCAAACTTGTTACGAAGTTTTAACCGATTCCCGTTGGGAAATTATTAAAGAAATTGTATCCGACCAAAGAAAGCGGAAATATAATTTACGGGACGTGTTAGATGCCCAATTTTACATTCTACGAACAGGCACACAATGGCGAAATATTCCTGATACTTATCCCCCTTGGGAGACAGTTTATTATTATTTTCGGAAGTGGAAAAAGGACGGAACAATTGAACGTCTTAATTCCACCTTGAACAAATTTGAACGTAAAAGACAAGGTAAAGCCGAAACTCCAAGTTTGTTATGCATTGATAGTCAATCAGTTAAAGTGGCTGCTTTTATCAGTGAAGATAAAGGCATTGATGGTAATAAACTCGTCAATGGACGTAAAAGACACATCATCGTTGATACGCTGGGATTAATTTGGGGTGTTGTTGTTCACGCTGCCGATATTCACGATGGAACGAAAGCTCATCTGTTGGTAGAATACTGTTTAGGCTACTTAGATAGAATGCAAAAAATACTCGTTGATGATGCTTATAAAAAAGTGTTTTACGATTGGGTTTATGACAATGTCGTTGGATTAGAGGTTGAATTTGCATCAAGACCTCCATCAGCAAAAGGCTTTGTTCCAGTTAAGTGGAGATGGGTCAATGAGAGAACTTTTGGGTGGCTAAACTTCTTCCGAAGGCACGCAAAAGACTACGAAAAGACAACAAATTCTGCCGAAACATGGATATTACTGACCAATTGCCAAATAATCCTAAATAGAAACTGAATTTTACCAAATATAATTTTTAAACATCTTCTTATGTTAAAGTTTAATTAGCTTTCCATTTTCCAACGATAAATTTACTCCTTTATTTCCTAAACTGAACCGATAATAATAGATTCCAGTCGGTAATTTATTGCCCAAAATATCGGTCCCATCCCAAATAAATTCATTCAAACCAACCCGCAAATTTTGCTTAGATTGGTCAATAATTTTGACCGTTTTTCCTTGCATATCAAAGACTTCAATTTTGAATTCATCAGGGACTTCTGAACCTGTGATTACGAATGAAAATTTGGTGAATAATTCAAAAGGATTTGGGTAAACGATGAATGAATTAGCTTCTTGTTTTTGAATAATTCTGAATGAAATGGAGTAGGGTAATGTTCCCGATAAATTACCCGCCATATCACGTCCTTGTACTTGTAAAGTGAGCGTGTCGTCTGTTGAAATTTTTGGCAAGTATCTGACAGTAAAGTTATTATCTGATAAATTTGTTTTCCAAGTAATGGCGGAGTCTTTGAAAGAAATACGTTTAAAAGTACAATTTTTGCAAGATTTTAAAGACAATTCTAAGCCCAAAGTGTCTGTTCTAATTCTGAATAAATTTTCATCTTTCAGGCTAATCAAAATCTCGGGTTTTGCTGATACAATTTCATTATTCTGTATTTGTTTTCCATCAAAAGTTACCAACAAAATAGGGTTAATTTTATCAGAAATTACGCTGAAATTATAATCAATTGAATTGTTGTTATAGGCTTGTTCGGGTTGGGTCTGTGGATTAAAAAATATACTCAAAAGATTCTCGCCAACTTGCCCAGCCGTTTTAATTGGAACACTGATTTTGGTAGAATCATTTGCCGATAAAGCCTTGATTTTGAAGAGTTTAACATAAGATTTATTCAAAGTACGATTGGACAAAATTTGTCTAACAAAAATAGAGTCTTTAAAACTTTTATTCGTAATGTTCTTAAACCAAATATTTGCCGTGAAGTCTTCATATTCTTGTTTATCCGAAATTTTTGAGGATTGAATCACATCCACCACGCCTTCGGCTACGCCTATATACGTAACAAACCATGATTTTAATTGAGGTGCTTTACCAAAGAAATCATTGGTTTTTAAAGTTAATTTTATTTTCAAATAGGGATATTTTTCAGCATCTATCGCATTGATTTTCAGTTGAATAGTTGAAATATTTTTCTGTATAATAGTCTCTTCACCTTGAAAATTTATGCCAATAATATCAAAACTAAAGGATTGATTTTTAGGGTCATTATTTTGAATTTTCAGCGAAATCTCTCCCCATTCAGAAGCTGGTCCAATCAAAGGGGAGGTGATTGTTCCCTCATTAAATTGGTCTTTAATTTCAAAATTATCCACGCTTAAAATCTCCGTATCTGAAATATCCATTTGGGGATTTTTCTCAAAATTTGGGTAAACTTCTAAAATCGCCTTTTTAGATCCTTTTCTTCCTATTGCAAAAAATGGAGAGCCAGTTTTAAGTCGTTGAATTTTAGAAACATCCATACCAATTTCTGAGAAACGTGATAAGTTTTCAGCCGTTAATTTTGAGTAATCTATCAAGCCTGAATTCCAAATCATCACGTAATTTCCCGTTAGAGTTGTAGCGAAATAATCTTCAATGTCGGTATCTGTGGGTTGTGCAGAGAGATAATTAACGGAATAAGGCGAGTACCCACAAACCAACCTCGGCAAAACAGAATACGGTCGCAAAGCACGATTAAACGCCACCGCATTGAGATTTTGCCAGGGGTAGCAAACGCCATCTCCTAATAGAACTTTGTCATTCAAAATCACAGAATTACCACGATAGGCAGTTACTTTTCCATTGTTCCAACCATAAATTTTTGCGGAAATTTTAACAGTTGATACTGGAAATTTCCACAGATTGTTCTCTAAAATAATTTGATTATTAGTTGTTGTTTTTACCAACTGAGGAAAGCTATTTTGAGCAAATCCTTCCGTATTATTTTTGAGGTAAGTAAATGAACTTTCTACCCAATTTTTATCAGTCAAAAGTTTTGTTCTCACGTAATAAACGGTGCTATCTTTATCTAATAAATTTGCCGTCCAATTCAGTAGGGGAGAAGCAATTCCAGAGAAAGTTTTTTTGAAATTTGAGTTATAGTTTTTAGAAGAATCCAGTTCAATAATCACGGACGAATTATTATTGTTTGAAGGAATTTGAAGTATAAAGTTGACCTCTTTTTGTGTAATAATTGAAAATTCTTTTGGTTGTATAATGTTAATATTTGCACTCGGAAAATTGTATTCAAATACTACAGAATTATTGTTTTCTCGATATTCAACTATTTGATTATCAGAATCTAATATGATTTCAAAGCGATTACTCCCAACGCTTAGATTTTTATCATTCTTGATATTGAAGTATAAAGTATCTTGATAACTAATCGGATTGAAAGACATTTTTCCAAAATCATCAACCGTTCCATTGGCGTACATTCTCTTCAAACTTACGCTTAATTTTTTAGTGGAAACTCGCCCTAAATTGCTAACAACTATTCCTAATTTTAAAGAGTCAGCATTGGCATTTAAAGGACTTTTTTTATCCCTATTTTCCAAGAAAATGGAAGTATTATTGACTTCATAATCAGGTTTATGCGTTGGAAAAAGTGCTACGGCAGGGTCACCTTGGAGGGTGAATTGTTGGGCGTTGGTAAGGGCATAAAAATCGTTATAATTCTTTTTCAAATGACGATTCATACTTTCCCGTAAAATCGTTCCAAAAGGTTTATCCGACAGTAAAGAATCCGTAAACTGTGAGTTATAAATCTCGTCTGAATAAGATTTTAACGCAAATGGATAGCCTAAATTAGAGTGAGCCAAAAACAGAATTGCTCCACGATTTGGCGTGTTTATCCAGTCTGTTCCAAAGGAGTTTTTCGTAATAAAAAGGTCGCCTGCATCGCAACCATTTATCAAAACCAATGGATATTTTCCCTTGTTTTTATAGCCCAAAAGGTCATTTGAGCAATATCCAATGTCCATATCAGTTTGTTGAGGAGCAGAATGTCCGAACATCAAAATCATTCCCACACCTTGATTGACTCGTTCCGTAACATTAATAAATTCAACGGGATTGTCGGTTTTCTTGGCTAATAAATCTACTTTTTGACCCAATAACCCCTTCTCGCAAACGTCTCTGAATTCTTCAGCATATTGTCTTAATGAAGTAAGTTCTCCAATACTTCTTCCTCCTGACATTTTTAAGGCATTTTTTCGCCAAAGACCATTCATTGGATTGGCTTCGTGTTCTTTTACTTTATTCAAATAATGCAAAACTGTTTCTGGATTATCCGTTGCTAAACGACCAATTCCAAGGCTTGAAAAATTAGTTTCAGTTCCATTCAGTCCCATCGTAAAAGGCACATCTCCGCCTGGATAACCAAGTGTTGGAACTAAATCATTTTGATAATCTGCGATATTTTTTCGTGCTTTTTGAGGGTAAGTGGCATTACCAATTAAAAACACGAATTCAGGTTTTCCATTCTGTAGCATCATACTCAAAAATCGCTTGATTGCTAAAGGATTCTTATCTCCGTAAGTAAACAAATTATACAATAAATCTATATTCACTGAAAGCGTATCATATTTTCCTCCAACGGTCGAAGCTCGATAAGTTGCATATTCTTTTACATATTTTGAAAGACTTTTATGATTGATTATTAAGTAATTAGCTTTTGAATTGTTGATATTTCTAAAAGTAATAGGTTCAATGAATGATACTTTTTTAACTTGATTAGACGCTAATATTTCATGCCCTGAAACCACACATTCGATTGTGTTTCCGTTCTTACTGAACCCGATTTTTTGAACATTGTTTTTGTCTGAAATATCATATAATTGTAAGCCTTCAGGAGCGTTAGGAATACTAATAAATCGGTCTTGATTGTTGCTTTTAGGAAGATTAAAAACCTTTTCTAAAAGACCTTGCATATCAAAACTCTGAGGATAAGTTAGCTTGATATATGAAACAGAATATTGGTCAATCTGTGAACCAACTGAGCGAGTTGAAAGGCGAAAGGTATTATTGGTAATATCTTGAAAATTTACAATTTTATTTATTTTCTTGGTATAATAATTATCCAAAATTGTAGTATCCAAAAGCTGTTGATTTGGGTTATTTCCAAGCCAAGTTTCAATTAAATGTCCTCCAACCGAATGACCTGTAAAAAGTACTTCAATTTGAGGGTTTTGAGCATCTATTTTTATGAAATTTCTAAGATTTGAATCAAAGTTGATGAACGTATTTTTGTTCTGAATTTCTCCCGTCCACCCTTTCCCATAGCCATAATTACTATTCAAAACTCCTGACTTAGTACTTACACCAACAGGGTCGGGTTGTCCATCGGTATATGAGGAAGTAAATAATTGCAGAGTTTCTTCTACGTGAAATAGCTCAGGTTTTAGGTTTTGAGTATTGGATTTTTGAGAAACTTTTAAACGTTTACCTGATTGATTATCAAGATAATAGGTTAAAAAGTAAGAGGCTGTGTCTGAGAATAAGCTATAATATTGATGTGGTTGAGAATGGATAGGATGGTATAGCAATGAATCCAATTTACCATCATTTCCTTCGGCATAAAATTCTATAAAATCAGTTTCATCTAATTTTTTATCTTCTTCTCCTTTAACGAAAATAGCTTGTTCTTGACCATTTCTAAATAATTGTATTTTTTCTGGATTAATATTTGTTGGAAATCCTACCGTTTTTAAGTCCCTAAAAGAAATCTGATAAATACCTTTTTGAGTGATTTTTAGCTTAAAATAGTGCTGATTATAATTTATCCATTCATTACCGAGATTTTGAGCATTAGAGAATTGAACTGTCAATAGCGAAGACAAAAGCAATATACATTTACAAAAATATTGAGTCATACTTGAGAAAAAATTCTTTACTTGAAGTTTACATTTTATCAAATATAAACGAATTTCTATATTCTTTTTTGTTTTACCCCCCAATTCCCTACATTAATTTATGGAAAATATGAGTATATTGCTAATTAAGAAACCTTGTGAGTAAAATTAAAATTCAACGAATTTAGCAATGAACGAACACAATTCAAGAAGAAATTTTCTGAAAACCAGTGGATTAGCTCTTGGCCCGTCATCAAGTCATCAAAACTGACTTGAAAGGACGTGAAATTATGAAATTGGAATACCCAAAAGAGACGGGAGTTTATGACGCTCCTAATCAATTTGTGCCAACAGAAACCGCCATTAACCCTGCCAATGGGGATATTTATGTCACTGACGGATATGGTGCAAATTATGGTGATAACATTTTTGCGGCGGCATATAGAAGTGGCGATGCTTCGTGGTTAAATTCGGGCTATATTCAGGTGATTGATAAGGACATGAAAGCCATTTCAACGCCAGGTGGTTCTGAGCCGATTTATAAAGATGGGAAACTCCAACGCTAACATAAAGAAGATTCAAGCAGTGTTTTCATGCACCCACACGACGTGTATGTGGATTCAGATGAGAATGTCTATGTGCCACAATGGAATTCTAAAAAAACCTATCCCGTGAAATTGGAAAGGGTTTTTTAGATGCGACCGTCGCTCGGTTCGGTGTTCGGAATAACAAAAATCGAACATCGAAAACCTAACATCGAATAACGAAAATCGAACATCAAGAACCTAACATCGAACATCAAATAGAATGATACTTTTGCAAACTAAAGCCCCTTCCGATTGGGCAATGTTTTTCGGCCATTTTCATCCAGTTATAGTCCATTTCCCCATCGGAATGTTGATGATTGCCGCTATTTTGGAATATATTTCTCGGAAGAAAAAAATCGAAGAACTCCAACCTGCCATTGCTCCTGTGTTGTGGTGGGGGATGATTTCGGCAATTATTTCTTGTATTTTGGGTTATCTACTTTCCACATCAGGCGAATATAATGAAGACACACTTTTCTGGCATCAATGGATGGGAATTGGTGTAGCGTTGGTATCGCTTGGTGCTTGGTATATGAAGAAAAACTGGCAAAATGACGATACCATGAGAAAAGTTTATGTGCCTTCTCTATATGCCATCGTCATTTTACTAACAGGCACAGGACATTTGGGTGGAAGTATGACGCACGGCGAAGATTATCTGTACAATTATACGCCCGAACCGTTCAGAGGAATTGCTGGATTACCCCCAAGAACGAGTGGGGTAGGAGAGAGGAAAAAGATTGAAAATATTGACCAAGCTCTTGTATATCAGGATATTATAGCCCCTGTAATGGAACAAAAATGTTGGTCGTGCCATAATGCCAATAAAATTAAAGGGCAATTACGGATGGATAAAATCGAATTATTGACAAAAGGAGGCGAACACGGAGCCATTTTCAAAGCTAACGACCCTGATAATTCAGAAATGGTGAAGCGACTTCTACTGGACATGAACGATGAGCATCACATGCCTCCAAAAGGTAAGATTCCTTTGACGGAACAAGAGATTTCGTTGGTGACTTGGTGGATAAAAAACGGGGCTAAATTTGATGTAAAAGTTGCTCAATTGAAACCAGACGATAAGATTAAGCCTATTTTGGCAGTCTTTGCGGGTGGCGGAGTTGTGGGAGCGGTTGCCAGTGGAGGCGAAACGATTTCACCCATTTTTAATGAAAAAGTTTCAGTAGCTTCTGAAAATGATATTAAAAAATTGACCGATTTGAACGTAATTGTGATGCCCGTTTCAAAAGACCAAAATTATTTAGACGTTAATTTTATCAATGCCAGAACTTTGGACGATGCTAAAATCGGATTGATTTCCAACGTTGCCGACCAAATTGTTTGGTTGAAATTGGGGAGTACGAAAGTGACCGACAAATCACTTTCAGATATTTCAAAATTGAAAAATTTAACCCGCCTGAATTTAGAACATACTGCCGTGACAGATGCAGGAATTGCTCAACTAAAAGATTTGAAATATCTGGAATATATCAACCTTTTTGATACTAAACTTACTGATGTGGGGCTTAAAGAATTAGCTAAATTAAAAGCCTTAAAAAAGGTCTATTGTTGGCAAACCAAAGTGACAATTTCGGGGGTAAATGCCCTCAAAAAAGCCCTGCCGAGTGTGGAAGTTGACATGGGTTGGCAGGGTAAAATACTCATGACCGATACTGCAAAAAAGGTGGAAGAGAAGAAGATTGTTGCGAAGTAAAGAGGAGGAATTGTTAGACCACGGATAGTACGGATTTAATAGATTTACACAGATTATAAATTTTATCCATGTAAATCTGTATCATCCTTAAAATCCGTGGTCTATTTTTTTACTTGCGGTAAATAGCTTATAATTCCGAAAGTTTTTTATCTTTCGGGATGTTTTATTTATAACTACTTAGTTGAATGTCCGAATCATACCTCCACTTCCTTTACCAGTTCCAATATTTCGATAAAACTAATTTGCAAACCACTGATAATGAATTAGTTAGAATCATAAAAATCGGTAGATTAAATTCAGATTCTGGGGCGGATTTTCAGGATGCTCGCATCGTGATTGGCGATGTGGAGTGGGCGGGGAGTGTGGAAGTACACCTAAAATCATCCGATTGGGATATTCATAAACACCAAAACGATACTTCCTATCAAAACGTAATTCTGCATTTGGTTTGGGAGGATGATAAACCCATTCTCAGAAAAGACGGCACAAAAATTCCAACGTTAACTTTGCGAGAAAGAGCCGACAAAAACCTCCTCCGAAAGTATCAATCCATGATGGAAACCAACGCTGAAATGCCTTGCCAAAATCAGTTTAGAGAAGTGGATGACATCAAAAAACTGTCGATGTTAGATAAGGTTTTGATGAAACGTTTACAGGATAAATCTTTGATTGTCAATCAGTTTCTACAAGAAAACAATCAAGATTGGGAAGAAACGGCTTATCAAGTTTTGGCAAAAAACTTTGGTTTTAAACTCAATTCCGAGCCTTTTTTGAGTTTAGCTAAGAATTTACCCTTGAAAATTCTTCAAAAGCATCGTGATAATTTACCGCAAATCGAAGCCTTGATTTTTGGTGTTTCTGGGTTTTTGAGTAATGAGAATAACGACCTTGAAACTTGGGATGAATATCGTTTGAATCTCCGAAAAGAATTTCAGTTTTTATCCGCAAAATATCAATTACAACACAAAATTTTAGGACAACACGAATGGAAATATCTACGGCTTCGTCCTGCCAATTTCCCAACGGTTCGTTTGGCTCAATTTGCTCGTTTTATTCACGAAAACGCTAATCTTTTTTCGGTATTGATTCACTTAGAAAACGTGAAAAGTTTTGCCAAAATCTTGAAAGTAAAACAGTCCGATTATTGGATTGAACATTATGTTTTTGGTAAAAAGTCAGAAGGGAAAGTACCAACTTTGGGAGATTCATCGGTGGAAAATGTGGTAATAAATACGGTTGTGCCGTTGTTGGTTTCTTACGCCAATCAAAAGGATAATCGGGAGTATTTAGAGAAAGCCATCAGATTATTAGAAGAACTCCCCGCTGAACAAAACAATATTACAAAGCACTGGCAATCAATGGGTTTGTCAATAAAATCAGCTTTTGATTCGCAGGCAAGTATAGAGTGGTATAACAATTTTTGCTTGGCGAAGAAGTGTTTGAATTGTGGGGTTGGGGTTGAGATTTTGCGGGGAAAAGACTGAATATGACATTTCCGCCGTTGTTGCGAGGCTAAGACCAGCAAATCGTGCGAAGGCAATCGGACAAACAATTTTACTCTTAACTTACTAACAATCATACACAAAACTATTCGTCCGATTGTTGGTGGAAAATAACAACAAAGGTAAAAAATATTCATCCTATTGTTGGTGGAAAATAACAACAAAGGCAAAATTGATAAAATGAAAAAGGGATTAGAGTTATTTAAAATTAGAGAAAATAATAGTTTACCGAACTTTTCTTTATTAGAAGAAAATGGAATCCATTCTGTTGTTGTCAGTGTCTTCACTGACAAATGGAGTACGGTTGTCAGTGAAGACACTGACAACAACAGGAGCTTAAACAAGCGACATCCCATTTATAGCTTGAATCAACGTAAAGCAAACAAAAGCCAAATAAAGTATTGAACCAAGCCAAATTATTAAACTTGCTTTCGACTCATTTTTGATATTGGTAGAAACGTAGAAACCCAATATTGGAATAATTTGCAGCGAATGAATTCCGAAAAAATGAGCCACCCTTAAATCCCCAAAAAGTGTACTCCAATTTAAAAAAGTAAGTCCCGCTTCACCAATTTTGCCCTCTACATTATGCGAGTTTATAACACTCATGTAGCCTCCCATAAAGCTAAAAATTACAAAAAGTAGTAAGCCAATTTTTATGGAAAGTGCCAAAGGCTTGCTGATGGAATCGGTTTTTTGGAAGATAAATCTTAGTGAAATAATCAAAGTAGCCGTTGTGAGCCAAACAATTAGTACGCCCATGATAGCGTACAAAATGCCGCCTAAGAGTTCTGTCTGATTAAAATGCGATAATTTTCCTCTAAAAGCTTGAATG